>NZ_NFIL01000001.1:0-252687 GCF_002161755.1 Flavonifractor sp. An4
CTTCAAAGAAATTAAATCAAGAGCCTTCTTTCAAGCTTTGCTTGTCAGAAGGACTTCTCGTCCTTTCTGGTGCTTCGTGTTTCTTTCACGTTGTTTAATTTACAAGGTACACGCTCTTGCCAGCCATTCGGGCTGACGTGCTATTTATTTTAGCACACTCTGTTTCGCTTGTCAAGGACTTTTTCAAGTTTTTTCAGGGCTTTTTAGCCCCGAACCGCTTGTTTCGGTTCTTTTTCAAGCTCGTTCGTGCCTTCCGGCGCGAACTCATTTAGTTTACCACGCACACTCGCGTTTGTCAAGCACTTTTTTCTGATCTCTTTCCGCAAGGCTGTCCAGGTTCCCCTCGGTTTCTTCCGGTTTTGGTCAGATTTTCATGCCCTCTCGCAAGGCGCTCAGATAGAATATCACCCTCAACTCCATTTGTCAACACCTTTTTTCACTTTTCTTTCGACTTTTTGCGCCGCTCCAAACACTACCTATATATAGTAGAAAATCAGAGCCTTACCCACAAGATGCCCCTCTACCCTCTCTTACGGAACAGAGAGATGACAAACAGCAGCAGCGGACCGCCCAATCCAAAGAGGATACCGCCCCACAGCACCGGCCCTTCCAGAGCCCGATCCAGGGCAAAGGCGTCAGGAAAGAGCCAGATGGCTCCTGCCGCAGCCGCCAGAATGATGGGCAGCACGGCGGTGCTTCTTTTCTGAATCGCAAACCCTTTCTGGGCCAGTTCCGAACAGGCACAGGCCAACAGGGACAGCAGGGCCAGATCCGCCAGTACCCACAGGGCAATGATGACCGACTCCATCCGCTGGAAGGTGCCTTCAAAGCCAATGCCTTTTACCATCATAAAGAAGGGGGTATCCATACGCCCGGCCAGGCCGGGCCCAAAATTACCCAGGCATACCACCTGCAGAGCGGTCAAGGTGAGGCACAGGCCCACTGCCCAGCGCAGGATCTTTCTCCGCCCCCCCTCCTCAGGCACCACATGGCCCCCCAGGCAGGGGGCAAATACCACATAGCCCAGCAATCCCAGCACCGGCAGGGTGGCAGAGCCCACAGCGGGCAGATCCTCTACCCACACGGGCAGCAGATTGGCGGTATCCACCTGAAAGGCACCCAGCAGCAGGGACAGGGTCAGCCCGGCGGCCAGGGTGAGAAAAAACACTTCCCCCGCTCGGGCCAAAGCCCGCACCGGCTTGCGGACCAGCCAGAAGGTCACCCCCAGCAGGGCCAGCAGAAAGAGCACCATAGGGGCGTTGCGGTAGCTGATGGTAAGAAAGCGCAGGGCCACCTGCCGAGCGTTGGCCGCCAGCAGATAGAGCCCCCACAGAAAGTAGAGCAGGCAGAAAACCCGCCCCAGGGTGGGACCCAGCAGCTGTTGGGCGGTATTGGGCAGACCACCCCCGTCCGGGCCGCCCCTGAACAGCCGCCACAGCAGCCAGCACAGTCCCAGCAGCACCGGCAGAGCGACTAGAGTGGCCAGCCACCCAGCCTCCCCGGCCCGCCGGGCGGTGCTGCCGGGCAGCAGCTGAATGGCGGGGGACAGCAGGGCCGCAAAGGTCAGGGTCAGCAGCTGCCGCAGAGAAATGCGGTCGTCGGGCATGGTGTCACCTCCTACATATAATAGTGAATCGTCATTACCCGTCAGCGTGGTAACTGCGCTGGATTATCGCCTCGGCGGTGGCCTCCAGCTTCAGGTCTTTCATGGAATAGCTGCCCAGCAGCACCTCCTTGTGCCAGGGCACGGCAAAGGCGGCGGATTGGCGCAGCCCCAGATAGTCGGCGTCCAGCGCCCGGGACAGCTCCAGCGCCCGGGCCATCCGCTCCGCCTCCACCTGAGTCAGCTCCACCTCCAGGGCGTCCAGGGTGGCCTGGTCGGGCATGGCGCTCCCCTCCGCCAGATTGGCATCCACCTTACAGTGGACCTTTAACCCGGCCAGAGTGTCCCCCTGCCAGATGGGCCGCACCGAGGCGGCGGCCCCCACCACACGCAGGGCGGCGGCGGTGCCGTCGGGGGCCTGTACCTCCACCACGTCGGCGTCCACCTTGCCGAAGATCAGATTGACCCCCAGGGCGGCGTCTCCCTCCGCCCAGCCCACCAGCACCCCATCCTTCAGGATGCCGTAACCGGCGGCAGTCAGCCCGCCGTCCGCCAGCACTGCCGGCAGAAAGGAGGCCCCCTGCCGGTCCAGCTCGGCCAGCACGTCCTTCACCGTCCGGGGCATGGAGTTGGCGGTGAGCCCGGCGTCGTCGGCCAGGGCCTCCAGCCGGTCGGTGGCAGAGCCGTCGGCGGCTGCAGCCTCAATGGCCTGACCCGCCGTGCCATTGCGCACCACATAGAGGGCGGTCTCCAGGCGCATCTCCACATCCCGCAGCACATAGTCCAGAGAGGGCATGACCCCCCGTTTGGCCAGCCCCTCCCCCAGCAGCAGCTGGGTGACGTGGCCGAAATAGAGGTAGGAGGACCCCTCCCCCTGGAGTTCCAGCACGGCGGCGCTGATGGTACCCGCTTCCCCGGCCACAACCTCAGTCTCCTCCTGAGAGGTGCCGCCGGAGGCGGTGATGGCCACCCCGGCATCCCCAGCCGTATCCACTCCCAGGGTGCGGATCAGCTCCATGTCCTCGATCTCCCGGGCGTATGGCAGAAAACCGGAGTACCGGCGGCAGCCGGTGAGCAGGAGCATAAGGAGCAGCACCAACAGAACCTGTTTTTTCACCGCTGTTTCCTCCTATTCCTGGGTTTGAGGGCGGCAGGCCGGTCCTTGATCTGGGGCATGGGCCGCCGCAGCAGCACGTGCTCCCGGGGCCTGCGGCCGGTACCCACCGCAAAGGGGGTGAGATAGGGCACCCCAAAGCTCTCGATGCCCGCCAGATGGACGATGAGTACCGCCGCGCCCATAACGGTGCCGAAGAGCCCCGCCGCGCTGGACAGCAGCACCAGCACAAACCGCCAGATCCGCAGGGCGCCCCCCAACTCCTGAGAAGGCATGGTGTACCCGGCGATGCCGGCCACCGCCACCACAATAAGCACCGCCGGGGAGACGATCTTGGCCTCCACCGCCGCCGAGCCCACCACCAGACCGCCGATGATGGAAACCGTCTGACCGATGGACTGGGGCAGCCGCAGCCCCGCCTCCTGTAGGATCTCAAAGGCGATGAGCAGGACGATGACCTCAAAAGCCGAACGGAAGGGCACGTTCTGCTTGGCGGCGATAATGGACAGGGCCAGTCGGGTTGGGATCATCTCCTGATGGAAGGTGACCATGGCGATATAGAGGGCGGGCAGCAGCAGGGTGGTAAGCATACAGAAGTAGCGCAGCACCGTCAGGGCGGTGGCCAGCAGCCAGTTGGAGGACTTGTCCTGGGGGGCCTGCAAAAAGTTGCCCAGCACCGCCGGAGCCAGATAGCCCAGAGGGATGCCGTCGATGAGGATGCCCACCCTCCCCTGGGCCAACCCGGCGCAGAACCGGTCGGACCGCTCGGTGTACTGGATGAGGGGAAAGGGGGTGTGGGCGGCGGGCACGATATACTCCTCAATGGCCCCGGTGGAAAACACCCCGGCAATGTCGATGTCCCGCAGCTGGGCGGTCACCTGCTCCACCAGATGGGGATTGGTGATTCCCTCTATATATAGGATATCCACCAGCGTGGCCGACTGGCGGCCCACGATCTGCTCCTGAATCCGCAGCTCCGGGGCCTTCAAATGGCGGCGGACAATGCTGGTGTTGGTGCGCACGCTCTCCACAAAGGCGTCCTTGGACCCCTTGAGCACCGTCTCGTTGTCGGGGGCGGACACAGACCGCTTCTCCTCGGTACCCACAAAGCAAGACAGCACCGTGCTTTCCCCGGGAAACAGAAACACGCACCATCCGGCCACCAGGTCAAAGACCACCTGATCCAGCCGGTCCCGCTCCTCCACCGTCAGGTTGTACAGAGCCCCCTGGCGCATCCGCTCCATCATGGGCGTGGTTCCGGCGCATCGGGCCAGCTCCGGGTCTTGGGCCATGGGCCGCAGGAGATAGTCGCTGATGCGCTCCATCCGTACCATGCCGCTGAGGTAGCACAGGGTCAGGCTGTGCCTGGGGTCCTCCCCCACCCACACCGTCCGGTGGACGAAATCCACGCAGTCCCGGAAGATCTCCTCCAGCCGAGCCAGGGTGATGGCCCCCGGATAGCGGGGCTCCTGCCGGGGGTGGGGATGGGTCTGTCCGTCGGAGCGATCATGGGCCATGGCAAGTCCTCCTTTGTCTGAATGTGCGCATCAACGCTCTCTGCGTTTCCCCATTCAGAGCTCTTTTTTACAGTCCCACGGCCCTGTTTGGGTGAATTTGACGAATTGAACTTTTTTATACTGCCCTGTTTTCGCCTTGTTATACAAACTTGAAGGTAACTGTTGCAATTTTCCAAAAGAATTGATATACTTGAAAAAACTCCCCGGTTCATATGGTAAACTAGTCACCTTCCGGTAAGTATCCCGCCGCTCCGGTGGAGCAATTCTAACAAAGAGGAGGAGCCCCTATGAAGCCCTTTACCCAAGCCGCCGACGTTCTAGACAAGGAGCTGGCGGACAAGATCGACGGCATCATCTCCGCCCACAACGGGGACACCACCCAGCTGGTGGGTATCCTGCTGGACGTGGAGGCCGCCGTGGAGCGGCACTACATCCCGGAGTCCGCCGCCTACTATGTGGCCGAGAAGCTGGGCGTCAAGCCCACTCAGGTCTACGATGTCATCTCCTTCTACACCGCGCTCCATTCCAAGCCCCGGGCCAAGTTCACTCTGGAGGTGTGCAACTCCGCCCCCTGCCGGGTGAAGGACAGCGACACTCTGGTGGAGACCCTCAAGCGCCTGCTCAACCTGGAGGTGGGCGAGGTCACCTACGACGGCCGCTTTTCCATCGAGAAGGTCCCCTGCTTCGGGGCCTGCGACGTGTCCCCCGCCGTGCGGGTCAACGGCGTGGTGTACGGCCATCTGGACAGCGAGGAGCGTATCCTGGATATGCTCCAGCAGCTCAATTAAGGGGGTGCCGGTATGAGCAAGAAAGTCTGTTTTATCACCCGTAACTTCGGGAAGTACGATCCGGACAGCCTGAAGAGCTACGAGTCCATCGGCGGCTTCACTGCCCTGCGGAAGGCTCTGACCATGGACGGCAACGAGATCGCCGACGTGCTGGCCGCCAACGGCGTTCAGGGCCGCGGCGGCGCCGCCTATGACATGGGCAAGAAGTGGCGCCAGGCCCGTGAAGTCAAGGGTGCCCACAAGTGCGTGGTGTGCAACGCCGACGAGGGCGAGCCCGGCACCTTCAAGGACCGTGAGCTGCTCACCAACGATCCCTTCCAGCTGCTGGAGGGCATGATCATTGCCGGCTGGTCCGTGGGCGCCGACAACGGCTACATCTATATGCGTGAGGAGTATTCCCACCTGCGTCCCCGCCTGCTGTCCGCCATCGCCCAGTGCGAGGAGGCCGGCTACCTGGGCGACGATATCCTGGGCTCCGGCCTGAACTACCGCATCCACCTCTACTCCGGCGCCGGCGCATACGTCTGCGGCGAGGGCTCCGCTCTGGCCGAGTCCGTCGAGGGCAAGGCGGGCCGTCCCCGTATGAAGCCCCCCTTCATCAAGCAGTGCGGCGTGTTCCACCTGCCCACCTGCGTCAACAACGTGGAGTCTCTCTCTCTGGTGGCTCCCCTGCTGCTGGACGACGAGGGCTACTACAAGAGCCAGGGCACCGAGGACTGCCCCGGCACCAAGATGATCTCGGTCTCCGGCAACGTGAAGAACCCCGGCGTGTTTGAGGTGCCCTTCGGCATCACCATCCGGGAGATCATCTACGACCTGGCCGGCGGTATGGAGAACCCCGAGTATCCCCTGCGCCTGGTGCAGCTGGGCGGCGCTTCCGGCCGGATCTGCGCTCCCTCCCAGCTGGACACCCCCTACACCTACAAGGGAATGCGGCAGGCCGACCTGACCGCCATCGGCTCGGGCGCCGTGCTGGTGGTGGACGAGCGCACCAGTGTCATCGGCTTCCTGCGGATGACCCAGGAGTTCTTCTCCCACGAGAGCTGCGGCCAGTGCACCCCCTGCCGGGAGGGCAACCGCCACATCGCCATGCTGCTGGATAAGATCGCCGCCGGCGAGCACACCCAGAAGGATGTGGACACCCTGAAGAAGTTTGCCGACATCATGTCCTGCGCTTCCCTGTGCGGCCTGGGGGAGACGGCGCAATCCGCCCTGCTGTCCGCCATGAAGCGCTTCCCTGAAGTCTTTGCCGTCAAAGAGGAGGTCGCGGTCCGATGAGCAATACGGTACATCTTACCATTAACCATATGCCGCTGGAGGTGCCCGCCGGCACCCGCATCATCGAGGCGGCCAAGATGCTGAACATTGACATTCCCCATCTGTGCTATCACCCCGACCAGACCATCAAGGCCCACTGCCGGATGTGTATGGTGGAGGTCACCGGCCAGCGCAAGCTGCTGGCCGCCTGCTCCACCGTGGTGTGGGAGGGCATGGAGGTCTTTACCGACACCAAGAAGGTGTACGACGCCCAGGTTGGCGTGCTGGACCTGATTCTGGCCGACCACAAGCAGAACTGCCTCTCCTGCGCCCGCAACGGCAACTGCGAGCTGCAGAAGCTGTGCCGCCGGTTCAACCGCCTGCTGCCCGAGCTGCCCGACATCTCCTCCAACGAGCCTCTGCGCATCGACAATCCCTCCATCGTGCGGGACCCCTCCAAGTGCGTCAAGTGCGGCCGCTGCGTAAAGGTGTGCGCCGAGGTCCAGGGCTGCGCCGCCCTCACCGCCGCCAACCGCTCCGGCGACTTCAAGATCACCACCGCCTTTGACCTGCCCATGGACCAGACCGACTGCGTCCTGTGCGGCCAGTGCTCCCTGGTGTGCCCGGTGGGCGCCATCGTGGAGGTGGACAACACCAACGACGTGGTCCGCGCCATTCAGGACCCCCGCAAGCACGTTGTGGTACAGGTGGCTCCCTCCGTCCGCGTGGGTCTGGGCGACGAGTTCGGCCTGGAGCCCGGCGCCATCGTCACCGGCAAGATGGTCACCGCCCTGAAGATGATGGGCTTTGACAAGGTGTTCGACACCAACTTCACCGCCGACCTGACCATCATGGAGGAAGGCAGCGAGCTGCTGGACCGCATCAAGAACGGCGGCAAGCTGCCCATGATCACCTCCTGCTCCCCCGGCTGGGTCACCTACATGGAGAAGCATCACCCCGAGCTGTGCGACAACCTGTCCACCGCCAAGAGCCCCCAGGGTATGTTCGGCGCCGTGGTCAAGACCTATTACGCTCAGAAGATGGGCTGGGACCCCCACGACATCGTGTCCGTGTCCGTCATGCCCTGTACCGCCAAGAAGTACGAGGCCTCCCGTCCTGAGCTGGGCCGGGACGGCTACCGGGACGTGGACTATGTTCTCACCACCCGCGAGCTGGCCAAGCTGATCCGCTACGAGGGCCTGGACCTGTCCGTGCTGCCTGAGAGCGAGTTTGACTCCCCCTTGGGCATCGGCACCGGCGCCGGCGCCATCTTCGGCGCCACCGGCGGCGTGATGGAGGCCGCCCTGCGTACCGCCTATGAGGTGTACACCGGCCAGACTCTGCCCCGTCTGGAGTTCGAGGACGTCCGCAACGACGTCAACGCCATCAGGGAGGCCACCATTGACCTCAACGGCACCCCGCTGAAGGTGGCCATCGCCAACGGTCTGAAGAATGCCGAGGAGATCATCCGCCGGGTGGAGAGCGGCGAGGCCGACTACATCTTCATCGAGATCATGGCCTGCCCCGGCGGCTGCATCGGCGGCGGCGGTCAGCCCATCGGCACCAACAACGCCGTCCGGGACGCCCGCATCAAGGCCCTGTACGAGATCGACCGGTCCCTGCCTCTGCGTAAGAGCCACGAGAACCCGGAGATCAAGACCATCTATGAGGAGTTCTTCGGTGCGCCTCTGTCCCACCGCTCTCACGAGCTGCTCCACACCCACTATCACGCCCGTCCCAAGAAGCACGACTTCTCTCACCTGAAGTAAGCAGAAGGGTCTGCTGCAAAACCGCTGTCTTACACAAGCCTGTCATTGCGAGCCAGTGCGCACACTGGCGTGGCAATCCGTTTCCCCGGCAAAAGGGGCGGATTCCCACGAAAAACGGCCGCCCACCGGGCGGCCGTTTTTCTCGGAATGACGGGTCTTTGTACCGGCTGCGCAGTTTGCAGCAGGTCCCCATTTTGTCATCCTGAGCGTCAGGGTCGGATCTTTTCTGCCAGTTTGTCTGCCACAGGAAGATTCTTCGCCCCGCTGGGGCTCAGAATGACCGCTGTATTCTATTTTGCAGCAGGCCTTTTTTGTGCTTCACCCTGTAGGGGCGGCCTTTATGGCCGCCCGCCATATCCCCCATCCACGCAAAAAGGCCGGCGCTGACGCGCCGGCCTTTTACCGTATGGACTTACTTCTGCTGGGTCTTGCGCCACTCGTTGAGGACGGCGCAGAACACCAGGGACAGGAAGCTCTCCTCCGCCTTGGCGGAACGGGAGGTCAGGGCGATGGGCACCTTGGCGCCCACCACGGCGCCGCAGGTGGTGGCGTGGGCGTGGATGAGCCAGCTCTTCACCAGGATGTTGCCGGCGATCAGGTCCTGGGCGATGATGCCGTCGAAGCCGCCGCCGGACCAGGGGCACTCGTAGTTCTTCAGCCGGCAGGCCTCCTTGGAGATGATGAGGTCGTAGGAGATGGGGCCCCACAGCTCGCAGTCGGCGAAGGGGTGCTGCTTCTGCTCGCTCACCAGGCGCTGGGCCTCGATGGTGTCGGGCATATGGAAGTTGACGTTCTCCACCAGAGCCATCAGAGCCAGCTTGGGATTCTCATAGCCGAAAGCCTTGAGGGCGTCGGCAGTGTTCTTGATGATGGCCTTCTTCTGGGTGGGGTTGGGGCTGACGATGATGGTCATGTCGGACAGAGCCAGCAGCTTGGGATACTCGGGGATGGAGGCCAGAGACACATGGCTCATGAGGCGCTCGGTCCGCAGGCCGTTCTTCTTGTCCAGCACGGGCATCAGGAAGTCGCGGGTAGGCATATTGCCGCGCATGAGGATGTCGCCCTCGCCGCAGTGGATCACGTCGATGGCGGCCTGGGTCACATTGTGGCCGGGAGCGGTGTCCACCATGGTGTAGGGCTCCTTGTCCAGGCCCAGCTTCTCCAGCTGCACCATGGTACGGGCCCGGTCGCCCACCAGCACGGGCTGCACAAAGCCCTCCTTCTGAGCCTGGAACAGGCCGCGGAGCATATTCTCGCCGTCAGAACCGGCCAGGACCACGCGCAGAGGAACATTCAGCTTGGGAACACGGCTGATGATATTGTCAAAATTCTTCAATTCCATGGGATGATCCCTCACCTTTCCATTGATGCCGCGCAGCGGCGTTTGTTCTATTATTATACCGGATAGTTTCGGAGAATACAAGGTATTTCCATAGGAATCGGAACAATATTTCCCCTTATAGCGGGGCAATCCCCCCTTCTTTCTCCGGTGTTTCCGTGCCGTGCACAAAAAGACCGCCGCGGGAGGATTTCCCGCGGCGGTCCGGATAGTATTGCTTCTTACTTTGCCACGTTCTCGCAGAAGCGCATAAGGATGGTGGCAACCTCAGCGCGGGTGGCGGTGCCGGTGGGATCCAGCTTGCCGCCGTCCTTGCCGGTGATGAGCTCAGCGCCAACCGCCCAGGTCATGCCGTCGGCCGCCCAGGTGGACACGGTGCTGCCGTCGGCGAAGGTGGTCAGGTCGCCCTTGGCGGACACGTCGTACTCCTTGTACTCGGCATAGCGGTACAGGATGGTGGCCAGCTGCTCACGGGTCACGGTGTCGTCGGGGGCAAACACGGTGTCGCTGTAGCCCTTGACGATGCCCTCGGCAGCCGCCCAGCGGACCGCCTCGGTGTACCACACGCCGCTCTCCACATCGCTGAAGTTCATGGCGTAGTTGACCACAGGGCTGCCCGCCTGACGCCACAGAATGGTGACGATCATGGCCCGGTTGGTGGTCATGAGGGGGGCGAAGGTGGTGGAGGAAGTGCCGTCCATCAGCTTGTTGTCGTAGGCGTACTTGACGGCCTCATAGAACCAGTCGTCGGCCTTCACGTCGGTGAAGGGCAGGCCGGTCTCCACAGGGGTGTCGTCCTTGGTGAAAGAGGCTTCCACGGTGACAGCGGAAGCGGGCATGGTGAAGGTATACTTGCCGTCGCCCTTGTCGGTGAGCTTGAGCTCATTGCCGTTCTTGTCGGTGACGGTGATGGTATCCAGCTTGTAGCCCTCGTCAGCCTTCACGGTCAGGGTAATGGTCAGACCCTTGTTGGCACGGGTCCGGCTGGCGGTAACGGTGCCGTTGTCTGCCTTGCTCACGGTGATGGCGTAGGAGGTACCGGAAGAAATCACGCTCCACTGGGCAGTGAGGGTCTCCGTCTTGCTGACGGCGTAGGGGCTCTCCACCTTGTTGCCGTCGGCGTCATACCAACCCAGGAACACATAGCCGTCCCGGCTGGGCGTGGGCAGGGGAACCTTGGTGTTCTCCTCCACCGTATACACAGAATCCGCGGTGGCGTTGTCGTTGTACTTCAAGGTCAGGGTGTGCGTGGTGGTGGTCGCCTTCAGATCGGTGATGCTGTCGCCCTGCTGGGCAGCCTCCAGGGCAGCTTCCATGGTGGTGTAGTAGCTGTGGGTGTCACCGCTCTGCACCTTGGCGGCGGCTCTATCTGTGTCGTCAATAAATTTGTCCACGCTGGCGCCAAAGGAGCCACCGTTGATGGTAATATTCGGCTTAAGGCTTTCCACGACCTGCTGCAACTCATCATCAGAGTTGGTCTGCTTCCCAATTATCAGATCTCCGGTGATGGTACCGCCGTTGACGGTCAGAACACTCTGATTCCCCTCATATGCATCCTGACCCCACAGGCCAAGTTCCACATTACCTTCAACAATTGCACCCTCATTTACAGTCACGCGGGCGCCATCCTCATAACTTGCCGCCCAGCAGACATCCATGGCGATATCATCATCTGTACGGGGGATAATCGTTGTCCCGGTGTTCAGGTTGATTTCACCGTTGTTGTTGGACAGGGTGTAGTTGAGGCCGGTATAATCCGTCATGCCGGTGCCGTCCAGCGTGACATTTTCCAGGGTGAGGTTGGAATAGTTCTGGATCAGGATCTTGACTTGCTGTCCCTCCTCAGGATCCGCGGCAATGGTCCCGTTCTTAAAGGTAATGTTGTTATTTTTGATTAGCTGGAACCCGTTGGTCTCAGTACCGGCAGAACCTACGCCGCTGGTGATTGTATAGGTATGTCCGCCCAGGTCAAAAGTAAGATTTCTCTTCACGGTGCCATTCACGACTACGCCAGCGCCGGCAGTATCTTTCAGCAGAGTAATCGTCGTATTCTCAGTCGTGGTCACCGCGTCAACGGCATCCTGGAGAGTATTATAGCCTGTGGTGCCGATGCGGGCGACATAGTCATCGTTGATGGTTCCACCCTCTTCAGCAACAACATCGCCACCGTTCACAGTACCGAGCTGCTTAAAGGTCGCGCCGGTATCCACAGTCAACTTGGACGCAGCATCCATGTCGATAGTACCCACATTGGTAAGCGTATTGTTCTCCGCCACCGTTGCGGTCACACCGCTGAGTTTCAGCGCACTTCCCTCAGGCACGGAGAAAGTGTTCAATGTTACAGACGGGGTACCACTACTAGTGTACACCGGAGAAAAGTCACTGATCGCTGCGGAAATCGGAGTTCCCGCCTTCTGGATGGTCAGGTTTTCGTAGGTGGTAGCATAGGTGGCATTGCTGGAACTCCCGGTGCGGACGACCAGGGGAGTAATCTGCGCAGCAGTTACGTTGGTAGCTTCGTCGATGTTCCAAACCGAGGAACCTGTAACACCACTGCCGTCCGGCGTACCAGAGTCAGTGCTAAAGCAGCCGTTGGCCGCGCCGAAATTCAGCTTTCCGGTAATATCGCAGTCATTCAGATCCACATTGGCCGTGCCCACAAAGCCACGGTTTGTGGCGGAGAGATCCTCGATGGTACAGCCGGTGGCTACAATAGAAGAATCCACCACTTCTCCGTTGATGCCGCCAAGGTAGAGGTTGTTCAGCTCACAATTATTCAGCGTCACGCTGCTGGAACGCACCTTGGTGCTGCCGCTGCCGCCGCCGCCGAGCAGGTAGAACTTGCTGTTTTCGGCTTTAATGACGACCTTATCTGCCACAGCTTCGGTATCCATAGTGCCGCCCGCAATATTGCGTGTCCCTTCATTTCCGTTTCCCCAGGACCCGCCGTTGACATAGAGTTGGCTGCTGGGATCAGAGAGGTCAACGTCGTCAAACTCCATGGTTATGGTGCCGTTTACACAGGTATTGCGGGCGCCCGCTCCGTGAAGAAGGTTCTTCACAACGGCGTCGCCGGAAAGGGAAATGTTCACATCTCCCGTCACAACGGAGCAGTAATCTGTCGTAGAGCCCTCTTCTCCGTAGTTGCCGCCGAACAGTCTCCAGATCGTGCCGCCGGTCATGGTGATGCTGGTGCTTTCCACCGACACCGCCTCCGTCCGGCCATCGGCGCCGCCAAAAACATTGACATATTTAGCCGCGTCAACACCTATGTATTTGGTCGTGCCGTTGTCATCCCAACTGATGTAGGCGCTTTCGCCCGTGGCGGTGAAATCATTGAATGTCGCCGCCGTTCCATTCTCCGGCGCCGCGGCCGTGATAGTGATGGGCGTACCATTGGCAAAGAAGTATGTGCCGCTGGCTGTGGGGGCCCCATCCGCAGGCTTAGGCTCCGCCGCCAGCGCCGTTACCGGCAGCAGCGACAGCATCATGGCCAGCGCCATCGCAATGGATAGCATCTTTCTTTTCATTTGTCTCACGCTCCTTATTTCTATTCTACCAACATCAAGCCATTTTTCTTTGGCCTGACCGCATCTAGTTTAGCGTATCTCTTTGTCAAAATCAAGTGCTGTCCGGTAAATGTATCCATTTCGTAAGAATTGTTCTTACGCCGCATCCTATATCATACATTTTTCAACAAAAAACGAGCCAGCCGCCAATTTCTTGCAGCTGGCCCGTCCGGTCAAATCCCTTTATTTTGAGGAATGTCAGGCAGGGAGTCAAAGCCCTTTTGCAGATCCTCGTCGGTGGGGATATAGTCGGTCATCTTGCCGGTGAGGTAGTTCTCATAAGCAGTCATATCAAAGTAGCCGGTGCCCGTGAGGCCGAAGAGGATGGTCTTGGCCTCGCCGCTCTCCTTACACTTGAGGGCCTCGTCGATGGCTCCCTTGATGGCGTGGGCCGACTCGGGAGCAGGCAGGATGGTCTCCTGCTTGGCAAAGAGCACCGCCGCCTCAAAGACCTTGGTCTGCTCGTAGGCCACCGCCTCCATGTGCCCGTCGTGGTACAGCTTGGAGAGGACGGGGCTCATGCCGTGGTAGCGCAGGCCGCCGGCGTGGTTGGCGGAGGGGATGAAGCCGCAGCCCAGAGTGTACATCCGGGCCAGAGGGGTCACCCTGCCGGTGTCACAGAAATCGTAGGCGTACTTGCCTCTAGTGAGGGAGGGGCAGGAGGCGGGTTCCACCGCCACGATGCGGGGGTTCTTCACGCCCTTCAGCTTGTCGGCCATAAAGGGGGCGATAAGGCCGCCCAGGTTGGAGCCGCCGCCGGCGCAGCCCACCACCACGTCGGGGTACTCCCCCAGCTGCTCCATGGCGATCCTGGACTCCAGGCCGATGATGGACTGGTGGAGGAGCACCTGGTTGAGCACGCTGCCCAGCACATAGCGCTTGGTGCCGCCGCTGTTGAGGGCGGCCTCCACCGCCTCGGAGATGGCGCAGCCCAGGCTGCCGGTGGTGCCCGGGTTCTCCGCCAGGATCTTGCGGCCCACCTCGGTGAGGTTGGAGGGGGAGGGGGTGACGTCGGCGTCAAACACCCCCATCACCGCCTTGCGGAAAGGCTTCTGCTCGTAGGAGCACTTCACCATAAACACGTCGCAGGTCAGCCCGAAGTAGGAGCAGGCCTCGCTGAGGGCGGTGCCCCACTGGCCGGCCCCCGTCTCGGTGGTGACGCCGGTGAGGCCCTGCTGCTTGGCGTAGTAGGCCTGGGCCACGGCGGAGTTGAGCTTGTGGGAGCCGGAGGTGTTGTTGCCCTCAAACTTATAGTAGATCTTGGCCGGGGTGCCCAGGGCCTTCTCCAGGTTGTAGGCCCGGATCAGAGGAGATGGCCGGTACATCTTGTAGACCTCCTGGATCTCCTCCGGGATGTCGATAAACTCGGTGGTGCCGTCCAGCTCCTGCTTGGCAAGCTCGGTGCAGAAGATGGGGGCCAGATCGTCCACCCCCAGGGGCTGGAGGGTGGCGGGGTGAAGCATAGGGTCGGGCTGCTCTGCCATGGCGGAGCGCAGGTTGAACCAACGCTGTGGCATCTGGTCTTCGGTGAGGTACAGGCGGTGAGGGATCTTGGTCATGTTCATGCACTCCTTCAAGTCTGGTTTTGCGGGAGAGGGCATGAATTTTTTCTGCAAGGCAGGCATGAAAAAACGCCCTCGTCCCAAAGATTCTCTGGGACAAAGGCGTGATAAAAACCTCTGCGGTGCCACCCGGATTGACGCATTCAAACAATGCGCCCGCTCACTTTCGCGTGCCTGCCAGCACACGCTCCCCTGATAACGGGTGGAGTCCCCGTCGCGCTACTCGGTTTCCCTTTCGCAAAGCCCTCAAAAGTCCATTCACCCGGACGCCGCCTGCCGCGATCCCACCACCCGCGACTCTCTGTGAGGCCTTGATACCGGACTACTCCTCTTTCTCATCGGTTTGACGATTTAGTTTGGCATAGTATACCGCCCCGTTTTCTCTTTGTCAAGGGGTAATTTTGATTTTTTTGCGCTACCGGCCCGCCGCCGCCTTGGCGGCACTCACCCGCTTGCCCGGTTTGTGGCTGCGGCGGAAGGCCTTGGCCGCCTCGCACACCACCACCGGCGTCACCGCCAGGCAGGCCACCACCCCCCAGGCCCGGGGGGACAGAGACACGGTGGAGAATACAGTCTGGAGCGGGGGCACCAACAGCACCGCCAACTGCATAGCAAGGCCGATGAGGAAGGCTTTGTTCATAGCCGGGTTGGAGGTCACTCCCAGCCGGAAAAGGGATGCCTCCTCGCTGCGCACGTCAAAGGCGTGGAAGAGCTGGCACAGGGTGAGGGTGGCGAAGGCCATGGTGCTGCCCGCCGCCAGGGAGCAGCCAGGCAGCACCCAGGCCCCCAGCACATAGGCCGCCAGGGTGAGGGCCCCCACCATCACCCCCTGCCAGGCCAGCCGGAAGGCAAAGCCGTGGGCAAAGAGGGACTCCCCCGCCTGCCGGGGCGGCCGGTCCATCACCCCCGGCTCCACCGGCTCCACCCCCAGGGCCAAAGCGGGCAGGGAGTCGGTAACCAGATTGAGCCACAGCAGCTGGACCGGGGCCAGGGGCATCTCCGGAAACCGGAACAGGGTAGCCAGAGCAATGGTCAGAATCTCCCCGATGTTGCAGGAGAGCAGATAGTGGATGGCCTTTTTGATGTTGGCGTAGATCCCTCTCCCCTCCTCCACCGCCGAGACGATGGTGGCGAAGTTGTCGTCGGTGAGGATCATGTCCGCCGCCCCACGGGCCACGTCGGTACCCCCCTTGCCCATGGCGCAGCCGATGTCGGCGGCCTTGAGGGCGGGGGCGTCGTTGGTGCCGTCGCCGGTCATGGCCACCACCTTCCCTCTGGCCTGCCAAGCCTTTACAATCCGTAATTTATGCTCTGGAGATACCCGGGCGTATACCGCGAATTTGTCCACTTCCTCCTCCAGAGCGGGCTGGGGCAGAAAGTCCAGGTCCTCCCCGGTGAGGGCCCGGTCCCCCGCCCGGCAGATGCCCAGCTCTTTGGCCACCGCCACGGCGGTGAGCTTGTGGTCGCCGGTGATCATCACCGGCCGTACCCCCGCCTTGTAGCACTGGTCCACCGCCCGTTTCACCTCCGGCCGGGGCGGGTCCATCATGCCCAGCAGTCCCACAAAGGTGAGGCCCTGCTCCACGCTGTCGCTGTCCAGGCTGCGGGGCTGTACCTCCACATCCTTGTAGGCCACCCCCAACACCCGCAAAGCCTTGCCCGCCATGGCCTCGTTGCGGCTGGTGATCCGCCGCAGGGCGCTCTCGGCCAACCGACACCGCCGGGCCAGCACATCGGGGGCGCCTTTCACCATCACCCGGTATCCCCCGCCCGGCCTGCTATGTACGGTGGTCATGAGTTTACGTTCCGAATCAAAGGGAATCTCCCCTTTTCTGGGCCATTCCTCCCCCAATTTATTCTTATCCAGTCCGGCCCGGGCTGCCGCCTCCACCAGGGCGGCCTCGGTGGGATCGCCGGTACACACCGGGCTCTTCCCCTTCCAATTCAGCTCGGCATCACCGCACAGGGCCCCGATGGTGAGGGCCAGATCCCGCTCCCCCTGGGAGAGCGTCCAGATGTCCACCACCGTCATTTTGTTCTGGGTCAGGGTGCCTGTTTTGTCGGAGCAGATCACCCCGGCGCACCCCAAAGTTTCCACCGCAGGCAGCTTTTTGACGATGGCCCGCCGCTTGGCCATGCGGCTTACCCCCAGGGCCAGCACAATGGAAATAATGGCGGGCAGGCCCTCGGGGATGGCGGCCACCGCCAGAGATACGGCAGTGAGGAACATTTCCAGCAGATTCCGCCCCTGGAGCAGCCCCACCCCGAACATCACCGCGCACACGCAAAGGCACAGGAAGGACAAACTGCTGGAAATCTCCCCCATCTTCTTCTGTAAAGGTGTTTCACTTTCCCCCTTATCCATCAAGAGACCGGCGATATGACCCACCTCCGTATCCATTCCGGTGGCGGCTACCAGGCAGGTGGCCCGGCCCCGGGTGACCACCGTGGCGGAGAGGAGCATATTGCGCCGCTCCGCCAGGGGGGTGTCGGGGGGCAGGGGGCCCAGGGCCCCCTTGCTCACCGGGGCGGACTCGCCGGTCATGGCGGATTCGTCAGCCTGGAGTCCTGCCGCCTCCAGGATGCGGCAGTCGGCAGGCACCAGGTCCCCCGCCTCCAGGCGGATCACGTCGCCGGGCACCAGCTTGTCCGCCTCCACCCGGGTCAGCACCCCGTCCCGCAGGGCGTGGGCCGCCGGGGCGGACATCTGGCTCAGGGCCTCCATCGCCTTGCGGGCGCTGTCCTCCTGGGACAGGGAGATAATGGCGTTCACCGCCACGATGCCCAGAATGATGGCGGCGTCCAGCCAGTCCTCTCCCCCGCTGGCCCACAGGGACAGGGCCGCTGCCGCCAGCAGCACCAGAATCATGGGGTCCTTCAGCTGGCCCAGCAGCCGGGCCAGGAAGGACTTGTCCTTCTTGTGGGCCAGTTTGTTGGGCCCGTGAGCCACCAGCCGCCGGGCGGCCTCCGCCCCGGTCAGTCCGCCCTGATTGCTTCTCAATTCCTCCAGCGCCTGCTTGGCGCTGTACGCATACCACTGTGTCATGGTGACCGCTCCTCGCCTGTTTGTTTTCCAGCTTTTGGATACAGTATAGCAGGCCTGTCCCCCGGAATTGGGGGAAACCTGGCGGGGCGGACACGCAAAAAGCGGCCCCCGCGTGATGCGGGGGCCGCTGGAGACTGTCGAAAAAGTGGCACACCACTTTTTCGAGGGGGGTGCAGTCTGCCGCGCGCAGGGCCTGTCCGCTGGAGGCGGACAGGCCCCACACTTGCAGCCTGAGAAGTGTTTTCATCCACGCACAGGTCGCGGCTGAAAACGGATTTGACTTTATTCGCGCCTGCGGGCGCGAACTCTGCGAGGCTTTTTTCGCAAACGGAAGCGGCCCCCGCGTGATGCGGGGGCCGCTGGATTCATTGTGCGATCTCCCAATAGGCAAACTGGAAGAACAGATTCTGCTGGGTGGGCGTCATATTGGAGACGGCGTTCCACTGGGAGAGCACGGACCAGTTTTTGAAGCAGATCACCGCGAAGGGTGGCTCCTCCGCCAGCCGGGCGTAGAGCTGACGGGCGCTCAGGTCCCGGCTCTGGCCGTTGGTGGCCCGATAGGTCTGGAGCAGCTGGGCGGCCTGAGTGTCGCTGTAACCTCCGTAGTTGAGGGAGCCCCCGGCGGTGATGAGGGCGGTGAGATCAAAGTCGGCGGTAAGCCGCACCTCCCCCAGGTAGAGGTCAAAGTTCCCACTCTGAAGGGCGGAGACATAGGCGTCCCAGTCCAGCTTGGTGAGGGTGGCCCGGATGCCCAGATCGTTGAGGCCGTTGACCAGGTGCTGGGCCGCCGACACCCGGTCCTGATTTTCGGCGGACACTACCAGCTCCAGGCTGAGGGTCTGCCGTCCGTTGACCCAGCCGCTGTCGGTGGCAGTCCAGCCCGCGGCGGTGAGGGCCTCGGCCACCGCCTGGGAGGAGTAACTGAGGGCGGAGGCCTGATCCTCATGGTAGAGGGCGCTGCCAGGGTGGACCGGCAGGGCGGCAGGCTGGGCGTGGCGGGAGAAGATGGCGGTGGATACCGACTCCCGGTCAAAGGCCCGCAGCAGGGCCTTCCGCACCCCGGCGTCGGCGCAGGGGCCGCTGACGGTGTTGAAGCCCACATACACCATGGTGGAGGTGGGATAATCCAGGGTATCAAAGGAGCCGGAGAAGCCCAGGGCATTGGTGGCGGTCAGGTCGGTGGACACCAGGGAGATCTCCTTGGTGTCGAAGGCGTGGATCAGATCGTCGGCCTCCTGAATGGCCTGGAGGGGAATGGTGTCCACCGGCAGCTTCTCCCCCTGCCACCAGCTTCCGTTGGCGGTGAGGGACAGGTCGTTGCCGCTGCCGGTGAGCACATAGGGCCCGGTGCCCAGCGGGGTGCCGCCGGTCTCCTTGACGATGGGGATGTCCAGCAGGGCTGGCAGGGACCCGTTGGCCCGGGTCAGGGTCATGGTCACCGTTCCCTCCCCCGCCGTGATGGCGCCAATGTCGGCAAACCGGGCGGAGTAAAGGGCGCTGGTGCGGGCGGTCTCCAGGGAGGAAACCACCTCCGCCGAGGTGAGGGGGCTGCCGTCGGAGAAGGTGACGCCGGAGCGCAGGGTGAAGGTCCAGGTCAGCCCATCCTCCGAGGCGGTATAACCGGAACACAGCACCTGACTGACCTCAAACTGCTGATCCAGGGCAAACAGGCCCTCATACATCAGCCCACCCAGAGACAGGTTGGTGCGGTTGCCGCCGGTAATGGGATGGAATCCGGCCTGAGGGTAGCAGGCCAGGGTAAATTCCGCCGTCTCAGAGGTTGGGGCGGCGGAGACGGTGGGTTCCGGCGTGGGGGTAACCTCCGGCTCCGGCCCGCCGGTACAGCCCGCCAGGACCAGGCAGAGGGCGGCCCCCAAAGCCGCCAGCCGCAGTGGTATTCGTTTGTTCAAGGGCAGCCCCTCCTTGTCTGTTTGCGGTATAAAAAAATGTCTTTCCGGGAATTCACTTCCCGGAAAGACACCCCGACCCGCGCCACGAGCGCGAAACCGGGGGTATCGAGCCAAGTCGCCGGCGTTTCGTCGGCACGCAGGCTCGTATCTAGGGGGTATTGGGTACCCCCTAGATGATTGCGATCATTGCAGCCTGGCTGCCCCGTTCGCCCTTGGTAACCCGGTGAGACCAGTATTTCTCCGGCAGGCAGGCGGTACAGTCGCCGGACACGGCAATATGCTCGGGGTCCAGACCGGCGTTCTCCAGCCGCTTGGCGTTGAGAGCCTTCAGATCCACATGGAACTTGCCGGTGGGCAGCACCTGGATGCAGTGGAGGGCGGAGGCCCCCATAGCCTCGGTCATAGCGTTGGGCACGTCCTCGTGGGTCTCAAAGCAGCACTTGGAGATGCCGGGGCCGATGGCGGCCAGAATGTCCAGCCGGTCGCAGCCGTAGCAATCCACCATCCGCTCCACCGCCTTGGCGGCGATGCCCAGAGCGGTGCCCCGCCAACCGGCGTGGACCGCCCCAACCACCCGGCGCACCGGGTCGTAGAGCAGAATGGGCAGGCAGTCGGCGGTAAAGACGGTGAGCACCACGCCGGGGATATCGGTGACCAGGCCGTCGGCCTGCCAGGGTTCCGGCTCATCCAGGGCAATGCCCAGGTCGGCGGTGGTGACGGAGCGCACCGTGTCCCCGTGGACCTGGCTGGCGCACACCACACCCTTCACATCGGCGCCGATGGCGGCGCAGAAGCGGCGGTAATTCTCCGCCACTTTGGCCGGCTCGTCTCCCCGGTTCATGCTCAGGTTGAGGGAGGCAAACTTCCCCTCCGACACCCCGCCCAGCCGGGTGGAAAAGCCGTGGGCCACTCCGCCGGCGGCCTCAAAGCCGTCGCAGGACAGATAGAGCAGGCCATTTTTGTTGTGTTCAATGATGTTCATGGGGTCCTCCATCTGGGACGGGCGACCGCAAGGGTCGCCCCTACGGAATCATTAATCGTGGGGGCGGCCTTTACGGCCGCCCCCTGACAACCATCAGTCCTCTTCGTGCATCCCGCAGCACTTCTTGTACTTCTTGCCGCTGCCACAGGGGCAGGGATCGTTGCGGCCTGGCTTCTTGCCCTTCTTGACGGGCTGCTTCTTTACGGTGCCGTCGGCGCCGGCGCTCTCGCCGGTGACCTTGGCCACCCGTTCGCGCTTGACGGTGGAGCCCACCTGCACCCGGGCCAGGAAGATCCGGCGGAGGGTCTCCTCCTGGATGGCGGCGATCATGCGCTCGAACATCTCGTAGCCTTCCCGCTTGTACTCCACCACGGGGTCGTTCTGGCCGTAAGCCCGCAGGCCGATGCCCTGGCGCAGCTCCTGCATGGCGTCGATGTTGTCCATCCAGTACTCGTCCACCACCCGGAGCATCATCACCCGCTCCAGCTCACGCATGAGGGGCTCGCCCAGCTCGGCTTCCTTCTTGCTGTAGACCTCGGCGGCCTTCTCCAGCAGCAGCTCCTCCAGCTGAGAAGCGGTGTATTTCTCCAGTTCGGCGTCATCGAACTTGAACTCGTCGGGGGTGAGGAACAGGCCCCGGAACTGGGCGCACACCTCCCGCCAGTTCTCGGCGTCCATGTGCTTCTGCTCGCCCATATGGGCCGCCACCTCGTTGGAGATGACGGTGGACAGCATGGTCTGGACAGCCTCCTTCAGGTTCTCGCCGTCCAGCACCTTGCGGCGCTGCTCATAGATGACCTTACGCTGGGTGTTCATCACGTCGTCGTACTCCAGCACCGTCTTACGGGTCTGGAAATTCCGGGACTCCACCTGCTTCTGGGCGTTCTCAATGACGTTGGACAGCATCTTGGAGTCCAGGGGGGTGTCCTCGTCCACACCCAGCCGGTCCATCATGCCCATGACCCGCTCGGAGCCGAACAGGCGCATGATGTCGTCCTGGAGGGAGAGGAAGAACCGGCTCTCGCCGGGGTCACCCTGACGGCCGGCACGGCCCCGCAGCTGGTTGTCAATGCGGCGGGACTCGTGGCGCTCGGTGCCCAGAATGAACAGGCCGCCGGCGGCACGGACCTTCTCGGCCTCCTCCTTGATCTCGTCCTTATACTTGGCCTCCGCCTCGGTAAACATCCGGCGGGCCTCCAGGATCTCCTGGTTGTCGGTGTCGGCAAAGCCGGTGGACTCGGCGATGAGCTCGTCGGACAGTCCGGCCTTCCGCAGCTCGGCCTTGGCCAGGAACTCGGCGTTACCGCCTAGCAGGATATCGGTACCACGGCCGGCCATGTTGGTGGCCACGGTGACCGCCCCCAGCTTACCGGCCTGAGCCACGATCTCGGCTTCCTTCTCGTGGAACTTGGCGTTCAGCACGTTGTGGCGTATGCCCTTGCGCTTGAGCATCTCGGAGATCTGCTCCGACTTTTCGATGGAGATGGTGCCCACCAGCACAGGCTGGCCCTTGGCGTGGCACTCCTCGATCTGCTTGATGATGGCCCGGTATTTGCCGGCCTCGGTCTTGTACACCACATCGGGGTTGTCGATGCGGGCCAGGGGCTTGTTGGTGGGGATCTCCACAATGTCCAGGGAGTAGATGGTACCGAACTCCTCCTCCTCGGTCATGGCGGTACCGGTCATGCCGGACAGCTTGTGATACAGGCGGAAGTAGTTCTGGAAGGTGATGGTGGCCAGGGTCTTGGACTCCCGGGCCACGGTGACGCCCTCCTTGGCCTCGATGGCCTGATGGAGGCCCTCGTTATAACGGCGGCCGTACATGAGGCGGCCGGTGAACTCGTCCACGATGATGACCTCGCCGTCCTTCACCACATAGTCGATGTCCCGCTTCATCAGGCCCCGGGCCTTAATGGCCTGGTTGATGTGGTGGGAAAGGGTGGTGTTCTCAGGATCGGCCAGGTTCTCGATCTGGAACTGCTGCTCAGCCTTGGCAATACCGCGGGCGGTGAGGGTGACGGTGCGGGCCTTCTCATCCACGATGTAGTCGGCGTCCACGTCCGGGTCCTCTTCCTCCTTGGTGTCCACCTTGGCCACCCGCTGGCCCTTCAGGCGGGCCACGAAGGCGTCCACAATGGTGTACAGCTGGGTGGACTTGTCACCCTGGCCGGAAATGATGAGGGGGGTACGGGCCTCGTCGATGAGGATGGAGTCCACCTCGTCCACGATGGCAAAGGCGTGGCCCCGCTGCACCATCTCGGTGGCGTAGATGCACATATTGTCCCGCAGGTAGTCGAAGCCGAACTCGTTGTTGGTGCCGTAGGTGATGTCGGCGGCGTAGGAGGCCTTGCGGTCCTTGGGCTGGATGTCGTGGATCACCAGACCCACGGTGAGGCCCATGAAGCGGTAGACCTTGCCCATCCACTCGGAGTCACGCTTGGCCAGGTAGTCGTTGACGGTGACGATGTGGACGCCCTCGCCGGCCAGGGCGTTGAGGTAGGCGGGCAGGGTGGCCACCAGGGTCTTGCCTTCGCCGGTCTTCATCTCGGCGATACGGCCCTGATGGAGGATGATGCCGCCGATGAGCTGCACCCGGTAGGGCTTCATACCCAGCACACGCCAGGCCGCCTCCCGGCAGGCGGCAAAGGCCTCGGGCAGGATATCGTCCAGGGTCTCGCCATTGGCCAGACGCTCTTTAAATTCAGGAGTCTTGGCCTTGAGCTGCTCATCGGTGAGCTTGGAGTACTCCTCATCCAGGGCCTCGATCTTGTCCACGATGGGTTTGATGGCCTTGAGCTCCTTGGCGGAGCTGGTGCCGAACAGCTTTTTCAACAGTCCCATGTGATTGTTTCACCTTTCTGATCTTCCACAGCGCAAAACGCGGCTGTTGACATTGATTCAGTTTCCTAGTATAGCATAACCCCTGAAAAGAAAAAAGAGTAAATTGTGAACAAATTGCATGATCTACCCTTTTCTGTTCCAGATCGCGGATCTTATTCTCTTTATGCAATAAGTGTGCAATTCTGCACACCTGCCGGTGGAGAAACTATGATACACTCTTTCCAAGTCCCCGACCGGGTAGTATAATGGATGACAGTTACCTTTTTGTAAATTGTTTCTATCCCATAAAGAAAGGAGGGGCGCTGTGAAAACCACGGATGAACTGCGCAATGCCATGCGCTCGTCCTCGGATCCCGCCATGCTGGCGGGGGGCGCTTTTACGCCGCCGGACTTCACTTTTTATCTGTGCAACCTGCTGGAGCGGCGGGGCTGGCTGGTGAAGGACGCCATCCGGGCCTGCTATCTGGAGCGGTCCTACGGCTACCAGCTCTTTAACGGCACCCGTCCTCCCACCCGCACCTTTTTGCTGCGGCTGGCTCTGGCCCTGGACCTGGGGGAGGAGGAGACCCAGAAGCTGCTCACCCGCTGCGGCAGGGCCTCCCTCTATCCCCGCAGCCGGTTTGACGCGGCGGTGCTCTACGGACTGACCCACCACCTGACCCTGGAGGAGACCGACGAGCTGCTCCTCTCTCTGGGAGAAGGGGGGCTTCTGTGAGCCGCGCCGAGGAATTCCGCAATCATTACCGGCAGGTGGTGGACAGTCTGGCCCTGCCTGACCGCATCGCCCTGGTGTACCGGCCGGAGGCCTGTCTGGCGGAGCGGGAAAGCCGCAGCGTGTGGCTCCTCCGCCGCCGGTGCGACGAGGCTCCCTATGTGCTCAAGATTGCCCGGGAGGGGGGCGAGGACCTGGAGGAGGAGTTCCGGCTGCTCACCCAGCTCTACCCCGCTCTGGCGGGCCGTGTGCCTTTGGCCGCTGACTGCTTCCGGCAGGAGCAGACCGTCTATCTGGTCCGCAGCTACCTGCCCGGGCAGTCTCTGACCCGTTATCTGGACCGCACCGGCCCCTGTGACGAGGCAAGCTGCCGTCAGATGGGACTGAAGCTTCTGTCCCTGCTGGACCAGCTCCACCGGATGGACCCGCCCATCATCCACCGGGACATCAAACCGGACAACATCATCATAGGACCCGACGGAGATGTGGGGCTCATTGACTTCGGCATCGCCCGACAGTACAAGCCTCACCGGGACAGCGACACCCGCATTATGGGCAGCTCGGTCACCGCCGCCCCCGAGCAATACGGCTTTGCCCAGACCGACGAGCGCACCGACCTGTACGCCCTGGGCGCCACCCTGATCTGGACCCTCACCGGCTCCTACGACCGGGACAGTCTGGAGGCGGCTCCGGTATCCCGGCAGCTGAAGGGGGTCCTGCGCAAATGCACTACCTTCAGTCCCGAAGACCGCTACCCCACCGCCGCAGCACTGAAGGACGGGCTGGGCGGCAAGGCCCGCGGGAGGCAGCGCAAACTCTTAGCGGCGGTCTGTGCCCTGGCCCTGTGTCTGGGGGCCGCCGGAGCTGTGGCTCTTCCCCAAATGCAGGGGTCCCAGCCGGTGGAATTTTCCTCCTACTGCCTGGAGCTGGCGGTGCGGGAGGAGCTGGACCGGCCTCTGGGAGAGATCACCTACAGCGATCTGGAGCAGGTGGAGCGGCTGGCACTGCTGGGTAATGAGGTGCTGGAGGACCCCTCGTCCTACTCCTATTATATGAATGATATGACCGGCGACACCTCCTACGGCGATGTGTCCGACGGAGACTGGTCGGTGCTGGGCACGCTGCCCCTGCTGGAGGAGCTCTCCCTGTGGGCGCCGCCGGAGGAGGCGGTGGCCGCCCTGGTGGAGCGGGACCAGCTGCCCATTCTCAACGTGGGCCTGCTGCCCTGTGAGGACCTGTCCATTCTGGCGGGCTGCCCGGTGGTGGACCTGCGTCTCCACGCCGGACAGAACTCCCTGGAAGGCGCGGGGGACCTGCCCCGGCTGCGCAATCTGGGGCTGTTCAGCTCCAACGTCACCGACCTTTCCCCCCTGGCAGAAGCGGATCTGCTGGAGACCTTCTGCTTCAACGGCCCCGCCATCCCCGACTTTTCCCCCTGTCCGCCCTGCCCCGGCTCAATACGGTGCTGGTGCCCCAGTCCATGACGGCAGCGGCGGAAGCGGCCTGCCCCGGCCGGGTCAGCCTGCTGAACTGAGTCGTACACAGTGTGCGTATATGCACACCAATCCTGCCAGGAACTATGGTATCATCACCATAGTTCCTGGTTTTTTATTCATATTTTTTCACAAAAGGAGGTACACGGATATGAAATTCCATTCCATTCGGGGCACGCTGCTGGCCGTGGTCCTGGCGCTGGCACTGACGGTCCCCGCTCTGGCCTACGACGACACCGCCGGTCACTGGGGCGCGGAGGCCATCGACCGCTGGAGCGAGGAGGATGTTCTCCAGGGCTATGCCGGCCAATTCCGTCCCGACGCGCCCATCACCCGGGGCGAGCTGGCGGTGATCCTGGACCGGCTGATGGACTACCAGACTCTGTCCGACACCGCCTACCCCGACGTGGAGGCGGACAGCTGGTACGAGGAGGCGGTACTGGGGGCCGCCGCCGCCAACATTCTCCAGGGGGACGGTACCTCCCTGCGGCCCCTGGACCCCATCACCCGGCAGGAGGCGGCGGTGCTGCTGGGCCGGGCTCTGGGCGTGACGGAGAACGCCGCCGGGTTGGAGGGTTTTACCGACAGCGGTGAGGCGGCCAGCTGGGCCGCCGGCTATCTGGGCGGCATGGCCCAGGCCGGCATCCTCAACGGTTATCAGGGCAAGATCATGCCCGCCGCCACCATCACCCGGGCGGAGGTGGCCCAGCTACTGGACAACGCCATTACCGCCCGCTATGATGAGGCAGGCAGCTACACCGCCGACGCCGACGGCAACGTGATCGTCAGCGCCGCTGGGGTCACGCTGTCCGACATGACCATTGACGGCAACCTGATCGCCACCGAGGGCATCGGCGACGGGGACCTGATCCTGGACAACGTCACCGTGAAAGGCGCCTTGGTGGTCCGGGGCGGCGGCGAGCACTCCATCATTATTCGAGGCAACTCCTCCGTTAGCACCATCACCGCCCAGCGGCGGGACGGCGGGATACGCCTGTCGGTGGAGGACGACGCCTCGGTGGAGATCATCACCATTGACGACGGCTCCGACGCCGTCATCGTGGCGGGTACCGTGGGCACCCTGAACGTGGCCGGGACGGAAGCCCAGGTCACCGTGGCGGGCACCGTGGACACCCTCACCGTCTCTGAGCAGGCCGAAGGTGCCAGCATCACCGTCTCCGGCGGGGCTACGGTGAACAATCTGACCGCAGCCGCCCCCAACACCGCCGTTACCGTGGGCAAGGGCGGTACGGTGGAGAGCGTCACCGCCGACGGTGCGGGCACCACCGTCACCGGCTCCGGCAAGGTGAATAACGTCACCGCCAACGCCGACAACGTGGCCGTATCCACCCCCAACACCAAGGTGGAGGCCTCCGAGGGCACCTCCGGCGTCACCGCCGGGGACAAGGATGTGGCCGGCGGCTCCTCCGCCACCACCCCCGGTATTTCCGGCGGCGGCTCTTCCTCCGGCGGCGGCAGTACCCCTGTCACCTACTACACCGTCACCTATCAGTTCCTGGATGAGGTGCTGGGCACCGAGCAGGTGGCCAGCGGCGGCCATCCCACCGCCAGCGGCATCACCGTGCCCGGTAAGGCGGGCTATGACTTTATGGGCTGGAAGGTGGAGGGTGAATGGCCTCCGGTGGAGCTGAGCGATATTACCGTCACCGGCAATGTGACTCTCTATGCCCAGCTGGCCGCCGTGCCTGACGGCACGGTGACGGCCATTACCGAGGGCATTACCATCGGCGAAACCGACCCGGATACCTTCCTCAACCCTGTCACCGGCAACCTGGCTCCCAACGAAGAGGGCGACTATGTACTTACCCTCCAGCTCAAGGCCCCGGAGGGGGTGGAGTGTGAGCCCATGGTGGATGTGCTGCTCCTCACCACCTCGGCAGACGGCTATGAGGGCGCACAGGTCTGGTATCCTTACGATGCTTTTGACGAGAACGGCATCCTGACGCTGGACTATGTGGTGGCCCCGGCAGGCACTACTTCCTGCAATCAGGTCCTCACTTTCTTCCTGAAGTGGCACGGCGTGAACAGCGATGCCGATATGGGCGGCTGGGCCATGGATCTGGATCTCAGCAGCCTGACTCTGGTCGGTGTCGATCCATCCGATACGGTGGCCACCGTGGGCGGCGTGGGCTATCCCACCCTGAAGGCTGCTGTGGATGCCATTCTGAAAGATCCCGGAAGTGCGGGTGAATTCTATCTGGTAAGCGACTACACCCTGACCGAAGATGTGACCCTCCCCGACTACTGGACCCTGGGCATCCATGAGGGAGTCACCCTGACCATTCCGGAAACTGTCACCCTGGACAACCTGTACGCCATCCTGAACCACGGCACCATCAGCGGCGAGGGCACCCTGCGCAGCGGCAACACCATCTGGAACCGTGGCGTCATCGACTGTACCGTGGTCAACTACCAGCCGGAAGGCTCGGACTGGGCCGTGGAGTACTACCAGTACGCCCAGTGGAACGGCGAGGGCTGGACTCTGGCCCCCCTGCCCAATATGGCAAATGAAATCGACTGCTCCATCTTTGCCGCCTTCAATTTCGAGGAGGACCTGAACGGCAGCGATACCGCTCTGGCTAAGGCCATCGACCGCATCAACGACATCCCTGAGAGCGCGGGCTATACCTTCCACCTGCTGGAGGCCCGCTGCCAGCTCACCGTCAACACCCCCCTGACTCTGCCCGGAAACACCAGTCTGGCCCTCATGGGGGGCGAAAACCGGGGCATTACCATTGAGTCCGGCGGCAGCATTCTCAACGGCAATGTGGAGATCATCACCTTCGATGGCCATCCCGTGGCCCAGCTCACCGTGAAAAACGGCGGCGCCCTGACCGGCGAGCTGTACATTACCGGCAACATCAACGACTGCCTGGTGCTGGAGGACGGGTCCACTGTACAATGCCGTCTCTTCCACCGGAACACCCAGGAGGAGGAGTACCGCCCCGTCGGTGAGGCGGAATATGACGGTCGGTTCTGGCTCACCCTGGAGGATGCCCTGAATGCCGCTCAGGCCAACGGCGGCGGCGAGGTAATCCTGCTCCAGAACGCGGCGGTAGAGGGCAATCTGGTAATCCCCGCAAACGTGGTCCTGTGGAACGACCGGTTTGACCTCACCGTCACCGAGACCATGACGGTGGACGGTGAAGTCCACATCCAGGGCGGTACCACCGTCACCGCCGACTCCCTGGCCCTCCCCCTGGAGGGGCAGAGCCGGGTCTATGTGGACTATGACGCCGCCCTGAATGTTTCCGGTCTCCTTACTCTGGATGGTGAGCTGTACATAGACGGCACCGGCCGCGTCACTGCCCAGAGCATCGATATAAGCGCCGGGGCCTTCTATTACCACGGCATCGGCGTCAACGAGAACGGCGGCTGGACCATTCCCGACCATCCCCCCATTGACGCCGAGGACCTCAGCCGGGTCAACTGCGCCCTGAACTTCCCCGATCTGGGGAACGACAACGCCGCTGTGGACGCCATGATCCGTGCCACTATCGAAGCCGTACAGAACAACAATTCCTACAGCAACTACTACCTGGAGCTGCGCAACAACTACACCCTGGCCGCCGGGGAGACCCTGACCCTGCCCGACAATGTGACCCTGCTGGTCCGGGACAGCTCCGACAACTGGGAGCTGGAGGAGCAGATCCCCTACCTCATCACCATCGCGGGCACCCTCACCGGCGGCAAGCTGGACTCTGCCAGCAGCGGCTTTGAGGGCTTTGAGGGCCACACCTCCCTGATCATCAAGGACGGCGGCACCGTCTCCTGCAACCAGTACTGGCTGGAGGGGGACGACAAGCTGGTGGTGGAATCAGGCGGTAAGCTTATGGTCCCCGACTTTGTCGAAGCCGAAAACGACGGTGGCTGGATGTACCTGGTGGACGGCATGAACCTGGTGATTGACCAGGGCGGTACCATGACCTGTTCCGGCATCCTGCGCATCTGGCCGGGCAGCACCCTAACCATCAATGGCACCATGGAGCTGGCCGGCGACGCCCACGCGGGCTACCAGGGCGATATCAACGGCACCGGTTCTATTACCGGTACCGGCACCCTCCAGAATCGAGGCGGTAACCTTACCGTTACAACCATTGGCTCTGATATCATCCAGGATGCCTATAATTCCGAACCCTAAATCTTTCCAAACTTCCTTCCCTTCCCAATGCAGCAGGGCCCGGCGTGATACGCCGGGCCCTGCTGTTTTCCTTCCGGTGTGTACGAGTGTGCTGTTATGCACACCACTTTCTTACAGTACTGTGGTATGCTGGTTTTAGCTTGCAAAACCCGCAGTTCACGAAAGGAAGTGTCTCTATGAAGAAAAAGACCCGCATGGCCGCCCTGGCTCTGACCCTGGTGCTGGGCACCGGCACCGCCGCCCTGGCCGCCGGTAATCTGGTCAACATCGCCGTCAACCCCGGCATGAAGCTGTCCATCAACGGCGAGGCCTTTGTGCCCACCGACGTCAACGGCAAGGAAGTGGACGTGTTTGCCTACAACGGCACCACCTATGTGCCCATCCGTGCCATCAGTGAGGCTTTCGGCAAGGAGGTCAGCTACGACGCCTCCACCCAAACCGCTGTTATTGAGTCGGTGCTGCCCCCCTATGATCCCGACGCGGTGGACTATGTGCTCAGCGTAGCCCCCGAGACCTATACCGACGAAAACGGCAACCCGCAGACCTGGTACAACGGCGTGGGCTACGAGTTCCGCTGGTGGCTGCCCGAGGAGCAGCAGAACAGCTTTACCGTCAAGCAGGTGTCCGGCCAGCTGCCCGACGGCATCACCCTGGTGGGCGACCACCTGGAGGGCGAGTGCCAGGGCGTGGCGGAGGCCGACGTGACCTTTACCGTCACCCCCAGAAACGGCGAGGCCGTCACCCGCACCCTCCACTTCCAGTTTGTGGAGCCCAGTGAGTTTGCGGTAGCCCCCATCATCCTGTGGGGCAAGGTGGGCGACACCGTGGACCGGGCCGGCATCAACTCCTTCTATGACGGCATCTTCTACACCGCCGACGACCTGACCGCCGACCGGGAGATCCCCGGCTCCTCCCCCATCGGCACCCAGGAGGCCCTGGACGCCCTGGCGGAGTACGGCCTGTCCCTGGACTATGAGGTCCAGGAGAATGAGGACGGCTACCGCTGGGCCGACAAGTACCTGACCGGCACCTTTACCCAGGCCACCGACGGCTGGGTCAAGATCTCCATCCCGGTATACGCCACCGCCGGTTCCTCCAACCCGGACTTCCCCATGGAGGAGAATTTCTGGTACGCCAACGATGCCGACGGCAATCCCTATGTGGTGTCCGGCACGGTGGACGTGTATCTGAACATCGTCGGCTTCTGATCCACGATTCCCATCTTTCTTTCCCTATACAGAAGGGGCCCGGCGCAATGCGCCGGGCCCCTTCTGCCTGTTTTACGGTTGGTCTGCCGGGCTTTACGCCCCGGTCTTGCTGTAGTCCTCCATTACCTTCCGGCCCCACTTCAGGGGGTCCTCCCCCTTCTTGAGCCGCAGGGCCAGGTAGGGCTTCTCTCCGGCAGAGAAGAGCAGCCGTCCCCGGTAGTGCTCCAGGGCGCACAGGGCGCTCACCCGCTGCAGATCAAAGCCGTCCAGGTAGAATTGCAGGCCGCCCCCCTGCTGGCGGATCTGCACCACCCCGTTTTCGGCGGCAGCGGCCCGCAGCAGCGCCACCGAGATCAGGTTGTTCACCGTCCTCGGCGGATCGCCGTAGCGGTCGATGAGCTCGTCGGTCACGTCGTCGGCGTCGGCCTCGGTGCGGATGGCGGCGATCCGCCGGTACAGGTCCATCCGCTCCTCCGGGGAGGGGACGTACCGGTCGGGGATGGAGGCCGCCACACTCAGGTCGGCGGCGCACTCGGTGCGCTTGGGGATGGGCTCGCCCCGCTCCTCCAGCACCGCCTCCTCCAGCAGCCGCAGGTACATATCGTAGCCCACGCTGAGCATGAAGCCGGACTGTTCCGGGCCCAGGATATTGCCCGCGCCCCGGATCTCCAGGTCACGCATGGCGATCTTGAAGCCGGAGCCGAACTCGGCAAACTCCCGGATGGCCCCCAGCCGCTTGGAGGCCACCTCGGTGAGCACCTTCCCCTGGCGGTAGGTCAGGTAGGCGAAGGCCCGGCGGGTGGACCGGCCCACACGGCCTCTGATCTGGTGGAGCTGGGCCAGACCCATCTTGTCCGCATCCTCAATAATGAGGGTGTTGGCGTTGGCAATGTCGATGCCGGTCTCGATGATGGTGGTACACACCAGCACATCCACCTCGCCCTCGCTCATACGGGTCATGACCTCGTTCAATTCTTCCTGACTCATCTTACCGTGGGCCACCGCCACCTCCACGTCCTCCCCCAGCATCTCCTTGATGCGGGCGGCGGTGCGGGTGATGGTGTCCACCCGGTTGTGGAGGTAGTACACCTGGCCGCCGCGCTCCAGCTCCCGGCGGGCGGCGTCCATCAGCACACCCCAGTCGTGCTCCAGCACATAGGTCTGCACCGGCTGGCGGTCCATGGGGGGCTCCTCCAGGGTGGACATATCCCGGATGCCCGAGAGGGCCATGTTCAGGGTACGGGGAATGGGGGTGGCCGACAGGGTGAGCACGTCCACCTGCTTGGACAGCTCCTTGAGCCGCTCCTTGTGCTGGACGCCGAAGCGCTGCTCCTCGTCGATGACCAGCAGCCCCAGGTCCTTGAAGGTCACATCCTTCTGGAACAGCCGGTGGGTGCCGATCAAGAGGTCGATCTGCCCCGCCGACAGCCGCCTTAAGGTCTCCTTCATCTGGGCGGCGGTGCGGAAGCGGCTCACCACGTCGATCTCCACCGGGTACTTGGCAAAGCGCTGCTTGGCCGACAGGTAGTGCTGCCGGGCCAGCACGGTGGTGGGCACCAGAATGGCGGCCTGCTTGCCGTCCAGTACGCACTTCATAATGGCCCGGAAGGCCACCTCGGTCTTGCCGTAGCCCACGTCGCCGCACAGCAGCCGATCCATGGGCCGGGCGGTCTCCATGTCCCGCTTGATCTCAGCGATGCACCGCAGCTGATCGTCGGTCTCGGCGTACTCGAACTGCTCCTCAAACTCGTGCATCCACTCGGAGTCGGGGGAGAAGGCGAAGCCGGGCTGCCGCTGCCGCTGGGCGTAGAGCTGGATCAAGCCCTTGGCCAGGTCCTTCACCGCCTTCTTGGCCTTGGACTTGGCCCGCTCCCAGTCGCCCCCGCCCAGCCTGGACAGCTTGCGCTTCTCGTTGGCGTCCTCGCCGCCGCCGATATACTTGCTCACCAGGTCCAGCTGAGTGGCGGGGACATACAGGATATCGGTGCCGGCGTAGGCGATCTTGACGTAGTCCTTCTCCACGCCGTCCACCACTTTCTTGGTCATCTCCACGAACCGACCCACGCCGTGGTGCTCGTGGACCACCAGGTCCCCGGGGGACAGGTCGGCATAGGATTTCAGCTTCTGCCGGTTGGTGGCGGGCTTGCTCCGGCGCTTTTTGCCCAGGGCAGACTGGCCCTCGGTGAGCACCGCCAGCCGTCCCACCGGGTACTCCATACCGGCGGTGACGCCCCCCACGGCGATGACCGCCTTGCCGTAGCCGGGCAGGTCATGAAGCTCGAAGTCCACGGCGGTGGTCATTTTCTGCTCCCGCAGCAGGGCCTGGAGGTTGAGGGCCCGCTGCTGGCTGCTCACCAGCACCACGGTGCGGAAGCCTTCGGAGACGTAATGGGCCAGGTCGGAGACGGCGGTCTCCAGACTGGCGCCGTAGGAGGGCAGCTGCTTGGCCAGCAGGTTGAGCACCGTCCGGGGCCGCCGGGGATAGGTGGAAGCGGCGAAGGCGTCCAGGTAGCACACCGGCCACTCCTCCAACACCTGCCACAGCTCTTCGGGGGTACGGGCGAAGTCGGCCAGATCCCCCGCCAGCTCGCCCCGCTCCATCAGGGACTTGGCGTCCTCCCCCAGCTGCCACAGGTAGTTCTTCCCCCGCTCGGCCACCCGGCCGCTCTCGCTGAAAATCACCACAGCGTCCTCCGGCAGGTAGTCGGCCGCCGTGGCCATCTGGGGGTAGATGAGGCTTACATACCGGTCCATGGCCGGGAAGGAGGTACCGGCGTCCAGCCGCTCCCTGTCCTCCTCCAGGGTCTGGACCAGCTTTTCCGCCCCCTTGCGCTTGCGGGTACGGGCGATCAGCTTGTCCAGGCCCTCCAGCAGCCCCGCCCAGCCGCCGGGAGTAAACTGGGGCAGCACCTCGGCAGCGGGCAAGATCTCCGCCTCGCTGATGTTCTGGATGCGCCGCTGGGTGTCCGGGTCGAAGAAGCCCATGGCGTCCACTTCGTCCCCGAAGAACTCCACACGCACCGGCTTCTGGTGGGCGGGAGAAAAGAAGTCCAGAATGCCCCCTCGCAGGGCAAACTGGCCCACACCCTCCACCTGCTGGCACCGGGCGTACCCGGCGGCGGTGAGAGTTTCGGTAAGCTCGTTCAGGTCATGGGCCTCCCCCATCCGCACCACCTGGGCGGCCTGGGTGAGGAGGGTCTTGGGGATGGTGCGCTGGAGGAGGGACTCCACCGTACACACCAGCAGGGGGCACTCCCCCGCCGCCAGGGCCCGGAGGACAGACAGACGCCGGTGCTCATACTGCCGGGACACCACCGCCGCGTTGTGGAAGGTGAACTCCCGGGCGGACAGGGTGGCCACCTTCTCCCCGGAGAGGGCGGCCAGGTCCTTCTCCATCCGCTGGGCCTCCCCCTCGTCGGCGCACACCACCACCACCGGCCGCTCCAGCTCCTGGTGGAGCCCGGCGGCAAAGTGGGCCCGGTGGACCGCCGACAGGCCGGAAAAGGCCACCGGGCAGGCCCCGTTGTCAATGGCCGCCGTCAGGGCACAGTATTCCGGGATATCCTTCAGCGCGGACAGCAGTTGTTTCATGGTACACCTCGAAGATATAGAAAAATTTGGAAGTCATAAGCGCACCTTACCCCGGTGCAGGGGTCCGTCTCAGGGGGCCTCCCCCTCCGCCTGCCGGCAGAGGGCCAGAATGCCCTCCACCGTGCGGAAGGTATCCCTGGGCACCCGGGTGGGCTGGATCTGGATGCCCAGATCCTCCAGTCCCTCCAGCAGGTCGATCATAGCCAGTGAGTCCAGGATACCCTCCTCCAGCAGGTCGGCTCCGGGGCGGAGGGCATCCTGGGTGCCGCAGACCTGCACCAGCAGGTCCCGGATCACATCGTCACCTATCATCATAGCATCTCCTCCAGCCGTTTCCGGTCGCATTTTCCGTTGGGGGTCAGGGGCAGCCGATCCAGCAGCTTCCACTGACCGGGGATCTGATAGGGGGGCAGCAAATCCCCTAAAGCCTGGGCCAGCTTCTCCGGCTCCAGCCCGGCCCCCTCCACAAAGGCGGTCAGGCCCTTCACCTGTCCCGCCCGATCCCGCCGGGGAAGCACCGCCGCCCGTTCCACCTGGGGCAGGGCCTCCAGCGCTCCTTCGATGCGGGCAGGTTCCAGCCGGTACCCCTTGTACTTCAGCTGTAAATCCCGCCGTCCCGCCCAGTAGAGCAGTCCGTTTTCCACATAACCCAGGTCCCCTGTGGAATACTTCCCCCCAAACCGGGGAGAAACACTGGCTCCGGTGAGGATAATCTCCCCTTCCTCCAGGGAGATATCCACAGCCCCCTCCCCAATTGTGCCGATGGGCAGAGGCCCACCGCACATCTCCCGGGAAATAGGAACAGCACATACGGCGCAGGTGGCCTCGGTGGGACCGTAGGCGTTGAGGAGGGCCACCCCGGGAAACCGGTCCAGCAGCCGCCGGGCGGCGGCGGGGGGCAATACCTCTCCGCAGGAAAAGACCGTCCGCAGACGGGGCAGCCGGTCGGGACCGAAGGAGGGCTCCGTCAGGCAGAGGCGCAAAAAGGAGGGGGTAGCCACCAGCAAAGACAGGTCGCTTTCTTCCAACCGGCGGAACAGGGCGGGAAAGTCCTCCTTTTCCGCCGGGGTGAGGGCCACGTGGGTGCCGCCCCCCAGCAGGGACAGATAGAGGTCGGCCACCGACAGATCAAAGGACCAGGCCGCCTGACCCACCGCCGTCCCGCCCAGGACGGCGGCAATCTCCGGCAGAGCGGAGGCCCATCGGAGAAAGTGCTCCAGATTGCTCAGGCTCACCTCCACCAGCTTGGGCCGGCCGGTGCTGCCCGAGGTAAAGATCTCATAGGCAATGCGGTGGGGGTCGTCGGGGAGCGGGCAGGACAGGCCGGAGGAAAAGCCCTCCTCCGCCGTCCGCCGGTCCAGCAAAACCGCCCCCGCCTGCTCCAGCAGCTCCCCCTGTCCCGCCGGGGGCAACAGGGGGTCCAGAGGCAGGTAGGGCCGCCCCGCCAGCAGGCAGGCCACAAAGGCCACAGGTACCCAGACCTGACCCGGGTCCCCGATGAGGGCCACCGGGCCGGTCCCCTGCTCCCGCAGTTTGGCCGCCAGCCCCTGGGCCATGGGCCACAGTTCTCCCCAGCGGACCATTTCTTCCCCTGCCATCAGGGCAGGCCGGTCCCCCAGGGCGGCGCTGTAGGCCTTAATTCGTTCCAGCAGCATAGCGCACTCCTTTCAGCGCTGTAACATCTGATCCGCCGGGATGAGGGCAGGATCAAAGAGCACCTTGGAGTGGTTGTCCAGCAGCAGCTCCCGGCCCACTTCCTCGCCGGTGGTCCGGTCATAGGCAATCCGGTAGACCTGGCTCACCCGGTAGTATTCCTCGCCCTCCCGGACATAACCGCTCCCCTCCTCCCGCAGCCGGTAGCGCAGGGGGAAGGGGGCCGTCCCCCGCAGCTCGCCGCACAGGTCGTCCTCCTCCAGCCACACCCGCAGCTGGACAGGCTGGTCGGTGTCGTTGCGGAAGCGGTAATCCACATGGGGGTAAAAGATGGAGGTGCCGGTGCCGAAGGGCACCCGGCGGCGGTCGTCAGGAAAGAGGGCGTCCGAGTGGTGGTGCAGCTCGGTGACGGTGAGGGGGCTATGGAGCACCAGGTAGTGGATCAGGTTGGCCAGCTGGCACAGCCCGCCTCCCACCGACCAGCCCAGGTTCCCGCTGGCGATGGTGAGTCCGTCCTGGTAACCCTTCCGGGCGGAGGGCTTGCCCACCAGGCGCCAGAAGGAGAAGCTCTCCCCCGGCGCCACCACCACCCCGTCGATGCAGGCGGCGGCCAGGGCCAGATTGGTCCGCTTGCTGCGCTGCAGGTCCATATCCACTCCGGTCAGACGCCGGAGCACCGGGGAGCGGTGCCCCTTGAGGAGCACGGGCAGCTCCTCTTCACACCGCCAGGTGGACCAATGTACCCCACCCCGCCGGTCAGCCAGGGCCTTGCGTGCCCCCTCTTTCCACAGGGAAATCCGATAGCACACCGGACCACACTGACAAAACAGCCTGCGTCTCGCCATGGAGACCACCTCCCAAATCCGGCGCGCCCCCTGCGAAAAAGGAGCGGGCGCGCCCGCTCCTTCTATCCTAGCATCCCCGTCGGGAATTGCAAGTTACGATTTGGCAACAGCCTGTCAGCCGTTGAACTTGTTCATGGCCTTGTCGGGCCCTTCCGCGATGAGGCACTCCACCGCCTTGCCCGCCTTCTCGATGGCGGCGGTGATGGTCTTCAGGTCCTCCCCCACGAATTTGGAGAGCACCCAGTCTGCCATATCGTAATCGGGATGGGGCTTCTCTCCCACGCCCACCTTCACCCGGGGGAACTGGTCGGTGCCCAGGTGCTGGATGATGTTCTTCAGGCCGTTGTGGCCCCCGGCGGAGCCCCCCTTGCGGATGCGCAGCTTGCCGATGGGCAGGGACACGTCGTCGGAGATGACCAGCACGTGGTCGGCGGGGATCTTGTAGAACCGGGCGGCCTCCCCCACCGCCTCGCCGGACAGGTTCATATAGGTCACCGGCTTCATGAGCAGCACCTTGGCGCCCCCCAGCTCCACCGTGTTGGTGAGGGCGCGATACTTCAGCTTCTGCACCGGCACCCGCTGCTCCTCGGCGATGTGGTCGATGGTGAGAAAGCCCACGTTGTGCCGGGTGTTCTCGTACTTGTCCCCGGGATTGCCCAGGCCCACCACCAGCCACTCCACGCCGGAGGATCGATTTTTGTTGAAAAACATAATGGCTCCTTAAACAGGCAAAGGCGGGGGCAAGCCCCCGCCCTACCTGATGGTATGGTCAGATTTCGTCCGGAGCAGGACATGAGCCTGCGCAGGACACCTATACTCGTGGCCGCGGCGGCCACGACCACCCGCGCTGTGCGCGGGTGAGGGGGGTATCGAAACCATTGTGCCGCATAGCGGCGCGGTGGTTTCGTATCTAGGGTCGAACCTGCCAGGGGCAGGTTCGATACCAATCAGGCGCAAGCCACCTTTTATGGCAGACAACGTCCCCCCTGGACGGTCATTACACAAAGAGCTTGGACACGGAGACCTCTTCGTAGATGCGCTCGATGGCCTCGGCAAACATGTGGGCCACGGAGAGGTACTTGATCTTGTCACAGGTGACGCCCTGCTTGGGGGGGACGGTGTCCAGGAAGTAGAGCTCCTTGATGACGCTCTTCTCGATGCGCTCCACGGCGGGGCCGGAGAGCACGCCGTGGCTGGCGCAGGCGATGACGTCCACCGCGCCGCCCAGCTCCACCAGAGCCTGGGCCGCGCCGCACAGGGAGCCGGCGGTGTCCACCATGTCGTCAAAGAGGAGGACCTTCTTGCCCCGCACGTCGCCGATGATGTTCATGACCTCGGAGGAGTTGGCCTTCTGGCGGCGCTTGTCCACGATGGCCAGACCCATGCCCAGCTTCTGGGCGAAGGCCCGGGCCCGGGCCACGGAGCCCACGTCGGGAGAGACCACGATCATCTCATCCTCCTTGCCGGCAAAGCGGTCGTGGAGGTAGTTGGTGAAGATGGGGTTGCCCAGCAGATTGTCCACGGGGATGTCGAAGAAGCCCTGAATCTGGTTGGCGTGCAGGTCCATGGTGAGCACCCGGTCGGCGCCGGCCCGGGTGATCAGGTTGGCCACCAGCTTGGCGGAGATGGGATCGCGGGGCTTGGTCTTGCGGTCCTGGCGGGCGTAGCCGAAGTAGGGGATCACGGCGGTGATCCGACCGGCGGAGGCCCGCTTCAGGGCATCGATCATAATGAGCAGTTCCATCAGGTTGTCATTGACCGGGTGGCTGGTGGACTGGACCACGAACACGTCGGAGCCGCGGACGGTCTCATAGATGGAGACGTAGTTCTCGCCGTCGGAGAAGGCTCCTACCTCGGCGTTGCCCAGCTCCATGCCCATCTCCTTGCAGATGGCCTCGGCCAGGGGGCGGTTGGAAGTGCCGGAAAAGATCTTGATGTCCTTACCGTGTGCGATCATTGTGTAAACATCCTCTCACAAAATTAGTGTTCTCTGTCTTTCGTGCAGATCGAACTTATTTTATATTTTCTGTCCCATCAGCGGGACGGGTTCACTTTTTACGGGTCTGGCGGGCGGCCCACTGCTTCTTCACCGTCTGGCGGGGCCGGGCGATGGCCAGGGAGTCGTCGGGCACGTCGTCGGTAATGGTGGAGCCGGCGGCGGTATAGGCGCCGTCCCCCACCCGGACGGGGGCAACCAGATTGGTATTGCAGCCGATGAAGGCGTCGTCCCCGATGGCGGTGCGGTACTTGCCCACCCCGTCATAGTTGACGGTGACGGTACCGCAGCCCAGGTCCACCCGGCAGCCCACGTCGGCATCTCCCACATAGGTCAGGTGGGAGATCTTGGTATCCTCTCCCACGGAGGCATTCTTCAGCGTCACAAAGTCGCCCACCTTCACGTTGGCCCCCACATGGCAGTTGGGGCGGATGTAGGCGAAGGGTCCGATCCTGGCCCCGGCGTCCACGGTGCTCTCGTTGAGCTGGGAGGCATTGACCACCACATGGTCGGCCAGGGTACAGTCCCGGATCATGGTGTTGGGGCCCAGCTCACAGCCGGTTCCGATCACCGTCTCTCCCCGCAGGATGGTGCCGGGCAGGATCACCGTGCCCTTACCCACCCGGACCCGGGGTCCGGCATAACAGGTATTGGGGTCCATCATGCGCACGCCGCTTTCCAGCAGGCGGTAGGCGCCGTAGTTGCGGGCGGTGAGCTCGGCCTCCACCCGGCCCTCGGGGCTGCTCTTGATGAGGGCGGCGCTCTGATACCAGATGCTCCGGCCCCCCAGCTTGTCGGCGTTTTCCTTCAGGGCCTCGTCCAGGCCGCTGCCGTCGGCCAGAGCCTGGGCCAACAGGGCCGCGTCAATGCGGCACACGCCGGTATCTTTATTATCCAGAGGACCGGTGCTGCTGTCATCCACCAGCTGCCGGGCACTCTGCCAGGAGAGAAGCACCGGCCGGGTCAGGATGAGCACCTTTCCCTCCAGCTTACCCAGGAAGGCCATCAGCTGGTCCAGGGCGTCCTCGGTGCCGCCGGTAACGAACTCCGTTCCCACCGGGAAGCAGCCCTCGGCCTTTTCCCGGTCGTCACTGTGGCACACCACAAAAAACTGTTGCACGCCGGCGCTCTCCAGCGCCTCCGCCAGCCACAGGGCCGCCGGATCAAAGAGCAGGTCCTCCAGCATGGGGCACACGCCGGTCCCCTCCCGGGGTAGGAACACTACCGCTCCAGTCGCGCTCATACCTGAGATCACCTCAAAAAACAATGGATTTGCCTGTCCGCCCGGCGGGCAGGCTGCCGCAGGGCGTATTCTAAAGTCATTATAACAAAGTGGGCGAAAAAATGCACCGGGATTTTGAAAAAAACCCGTATTTTTTTCCAACTTGGGCCCCTTGCACAAGGAAAGGGCGGTCTTTACCGTTTCTTTACCGCGTTTCCACCGAAGGCAGGCCGGGGCAGACAGGCCGTCCGGTACAGGGCGGTCCGCCGCCAGATGCCCAGCACCTCCGCCGTGGCGCACAGCTTGTCGGCCACACACACCGCCGCCGCCGTCCGGCTGCGGGGGGCGCTGCGGGCCATGGGCCACATATGGGCCAGGATGCCGTTTTCCTCCTCCCGGCTCAGCTCCCCGCACAGGGCCCGGGCGTTTCGCTCCGCCGCCAGGGGGTGGGCAAAGCACTGTTTATAGGAGGGCAGGCTCTTGGGATCGTAGAGATACAGATCGTGGAGCAGCCCCGCCCGGGCCGCCGCCCGTCCGTCCCGCCCCCACCGCCGGGCCAGGCGGAAGGCCACATAGGACACAAACAGGCTGTGCTCAAAGCAGGACACCCCCGGATGGTGCCGGATCTCCTTCATGGCCTGCACCGGCTGGGACACCAGCAGCTCCCCCACGCAGTCCAGATAGGCCGCCCAGTGTTCTTCCCGCACGATACCACGCCTCCTTCTCCGCTCTTGTTCTTCCTTATTATATCCCCCTGCAACCCGGCCCGCAACCCTATCCTGCCCCTGCGCTTCTGGTACAAACTGGATACTCTTTGACACACCCCGCTTCCACACTTTCCACAGTTGATTTTTACTAATGTCGGATGTATAATGAAACGAAGGGTTTATTAGGGGAGAAATCGAAATAATCTGGAGGTCATTCACAATGAAAGAAGTCTACGTAGTCAATTGCTGCCGTACCGCTGTCGGCTCCTTCGGGGGCAGCCTGAAGGACACCCCCGCCACCGATCTGGGCGCTGTTGTCGTCAAGGAGGCCCTGAACCGCTCCGGCCTGAAGCCCGAGCAGGTGGATGAGCTGATGTTCGGCTGCATCCTCACCGCCGCCCAGGGCCAGAACCCCGCCCGTCAAGTGGGCGTGAAGGCCGGTCTGCCCTACTCCGTGCCCGCTTACACCGTGGGTATGGTGTGCGGCTCCGGTATGAAGTCCGTCATTGAGGGCGCCCGCGCCATCCTGTCCGGCGACGCCGACGTCATCGTGGCCGGCGGCACTGAGAATATGTCCGCTGCTCCCTACGCTCTGCCTGCTGAGCGCTGGGGCGCCCGTATGGGCGACAAGAAGGTCGTGGACACCATGATCAAGGACGGCCTGTGGGACGCTTACAACAACTATCACATGGGCACCACCGCTGAGAACATCGCCGACGTGTGGGGCATCACCCGCGAGGAGATGGACGCCTTCGCCGTGTCCTCCCAGAACAAGACCGAGGCCGCCCAGACTGCCGGCAAGTTCGTGGACGAGATCGTGCCCGTCATGGTGAAGAAAAAGAAGGAAATGGTGGAGTTCAAGGTGGACGAGTTCCCCAAGGCCGGCGTGACCATGGAGTCCGTCTCCAAGCTGCGCGGCGCCTTCCCCGCCGGTCCCGAGGGCGTGGAGGACGAGATCGTTCACACCTTTGAGGTCACCCAGGTCCACGAGGCTGACGCCAAGAAGCACGTCCAGCGCGTCACCGCTGCCAACGCCTCCGGCATCAACGACGGCGCTGCCGCCATCGTGCTGGCTTCCGGCGAGGCTGTTGAGAAGTACGGCCTGAAGCCCATGGCCAAGCTGGTCTCCTGGGGCCAGGGCGGCGTGGATCCCAAGATCATGGGCGTGGGCCCTGTGCCCGCCTCCCGTCAGGCTATGGCCAAGGCCGGCCTGAAGATCGACGACATCGACCTGGTGGAGGCCAACGAGGCCTTTGCCGCTCAGTCCATCGCCGTGGCCCGTGAGCTGGGCTTCGACATGAGCAAGGTCAACGTCAACGGCGGCGCTATCTCCATCGGTCACCCCGTTGGTGCTTCCGGCGCCCGTATCATTGTCACCCTGCTCCACGAGATGCAGAAGCGGCCCGAGGCCAAGAAGGGCCTGGCCACCCTGTGCATCGGCGGCGGCATGGGCGTCGCCACCATCTTCGAGAAGTGCTGATCCATTCCTGCCGGAGCAGGTCTCTCTGCTCCGGCAGGTCCCTATTTTACATTTAGGAGGGTAACGAACGTGCACAATAAGGTAATTTCCGTTGAGGAAGCCGTGAACATGATCCCCGACGGCGCCACTATTATGTTCGGCGGTTTCCTGGGCTGCGGCAGCGCCCACAAGGTTATTGAGGCTCTGGCCAAGAAGGGCACCAAGGACCTGACCATCATCGGCAACGACTGCGGTATGGCTACCGGCCCCCACGGCGAGGAGTTCTACGGCATGGCCAAGCTGGTCCACAACCATCAGGTCAAGCGCGTCATCGCCACTCACGTGGGCATGACCCCCGACGTGGGCACCCAGGGCATGGTGGAAAAGACCCTGCAGGTGGACCTGGTTCCCCAGGGCTCCCTGGCTGAGATGATCCGCGCCGGCGGCGCCGGTCTGGGCGGCGTGCTCACCCCCACCGGCGTGGGCACCATCGTGGAGGATTCCCCCCTGTGCCTGGGCAAGCAGACCATCAACGGCAAGGAGTATCTGCTGATGCAGCCTGTCCGCGCTGACTTTGCCATCATCAACGGCCACACCATTGATAAGTTCGGCAACATCTGGTACAAGGGCACCACCCGTAACTTCAACATCGTCATGGCCACCGCCGCAGACGTGGTCATTGCTGAGGCCGACCACCTGGTAGAGGTCGGCGACATTGAGCCCGAGAACGTGGTCACCTCCGGCGCCTTTGTCAATTACATTGTGGATGGAGGGAATGCGTAATGGAAAAGTCTGAGATCAAGGGCTTTATCGCCAAGCGCGTGGCCAAGGAGCTGAAGGACGGCGACGTGGTCAACCTGGGTATCGGCCTGCCCACTATGGTTCCCGCCTACCTGCCCGAGGGGGTCCACGTGATCCTCCAGTCTGAGAACGGTATCATCGGCACCGGCCCCAAGCCCACCCCCGAGGAGGCCGACCCCCGCTATAAGACCGATGCCGGCGGATCTCCCGCCCAGGCCGACGTCTTTGGCTGCTACATCGACTCCGCCACTTCCTTCGGCTTCATCCGCGGCGGCCACGTCAACGCCACCATCCTGGGCGGCCTGGAGGTCGACGAGGAGGGCTCCCTGTCCAACTGGATCATCCCCGGCAAGAAGATGCCCGGCATGGGCGGCGCCATGGATCTGCTGGTGGGCGCCAAGGAAGTCATCGTGGCTATGGAGCACACCGCCAAGGGCAATCCCAAGATCCTGAAGAAGTGTACCCTGCCCTACACCGCCGTGCACTGCGTCACCAAGATCATCACCGAGATGTGCGTCCTCAACGTGACCGACAAGGGTCTGGAGATGGTGGAGATCAACCCCGAGTTCACCGTGGAGCAGGTTCAGGCCGCCACTCAGGCTACCCTGATCATCTCCCCCGACCTCAAGCCCATGTGCTGACCGGCTTTTGCCGCTATCAAACGTCCCGCGGAAAACCGCGGGACGTTTTTTTATGCTCTGCCCGTCGCCCCCGCCGAAAACCGGAAGAAAAACGTCACACTTTTTTAAGGAATTCCCCCCTCTCACCCGTGTATACTAACTGTACTAAGATGTGTCATACACTTCCGGAAAGGAGATGCCAGGATGATCCAGCTGAATTACCGGGACGCCCGGCCCATCTATGAACAGGTAAAGGATGGACTGCGGCACCTGGTTGTGACGGGGGCCCTCCAGGCCGGGGACAAACTTCCCTCGGTGCGGGCACTGGCCACGTCGCTGGCCATCAACCCCAACACCATCCAGCGGGCCTACGAGTCCCTGGAGCGGGAGGGCTATCTGTACACCGTGGCGGGCAAGGGTTCCTTTGCCGCCCCCCAGGCGGACGTAAACGCCGACCGTCGGGAGCGGCTGCTGAAGGACTTTGATTCCTCCGCCGCAGAGCTGCTGTTTTTGGGTATGACGGCGGGGGAACTGGCCCGCCGTTTGGACGAGGCCGCCGCCCGCCAGGCGGCCAGAGAGGAGAGGAAACCATGATCGAAGCCAAGAATGTGGTCAAGACCTTCGACGGCTTTAAGGCCCTGGACGGTCTGACCATGACGGTGCCCCAGGGCTCCATCTACGGTCTGGTGGGCCCCAACGGCGCGGGCAAGTCCACCCTGCTGCGCCACGTCACCGGGGTGTACCGGCAGGACTCCGGCTCGGTGCTGCTGGACGGCAACCCCATCTACGAAAACCCCGCCGCCAAGGCCCGCATCGCCGACATTCCCGACGAGCTGTACTACTTTCTGTCCGCCTCCACCCGGGACATGATGCGCTTTTACAAGGGCTTTTATCCCCGGTTTGACACGGCCCGGTACCAGGCCCTGAAGGATGTGTTCACCAACGTGGACGAAAACCAGCCCATCCGCCGCCTGTCCAAGGGAATGCAGAAGCAGAGCGCCTTCTGGCTGGCTCTGTGCTGCCGGCCGGAGGTGCTGGTGCTGGACGAACCGGTAGACGGCCTGGACCCGGTGATGCGCCGCCAGGTGTGGTCCCTGCTGATGGGGGACGTGGCGGAGCACGGCACCACCGTGCTGGTGTCCTCCCACAACCTGCGGGAGCTGGAGGATGTGTGCGACCATGTGGGCATCCTCTCCCACGGCAAGGTACTCATTGAGCGCTCCCTGTCCGATCTGCAGGAGAACGTGGTGAAAATGCAGATCGTGTTCCAGGAGCGGGAGATGCCCCAGCTGCCGGAGGACCTGGAGGTGCTCCATGTGTCCCAGGTGGGCCGCATCCATACCCTCATCATCCGGGGCAATGCCACCGACGTCACCAACCGGCTGGCGGTGTACGCCCCCATTCTGATGGAGGCGCTGCCCCTCACCCTGGAGGAAATCTTTATTTATGAGTTGGGAGGTGAGGACTATGGGGTCCGGGACATCGTACTTTAATATGACCCTCTTCCGCAAAAATCTGGCCCGGTTCTGGCCCATCTGGGGGCTGTACGCCCTGATTTGGGTGGTACTGCTGCCGGCGGGGGTACTGCTGCGCCGGGACGTGTGGGACAAGGGGAACGCCTGGGAATTCCCCCTGGTCCTGCTGGACGGCAGCCGGAACATGGCCCTGGTGCTGGCCTTCCTCTTCGGCATCCTGTGCGCCATGGCGGTGTTCTCCTACCTCTATTCCGCCCGCTCGGTGGGGATGCTCCACGCTCTGCCCATGCGGCGGGAGGGCCTGTTCCTCACCAACTACCTGTCCGGCCTGGCCTTTCTGTGGGTGCCCAACTTCGCTGTCTTTCTGCTGGCCCTGGCGGCGGAGGCCCTCAACGGCACGGTGGTGTTCAGCTCCCTGTTCACCTGGCTGGTGGTCACCTGCCTTTTGTGCCTGTTCTTCTACTCCTTCGCCGTGTTCTGCGCCATGTTTACCGGCCACATTCTGGCCCTGCCCGCCTTCTACCTGATCCTCAACTTCCTGGCCTCAGTCATTACCTATCTGTTGGAGAGCATTGCCCGGGAATTTCTCTTCGGGTTCAACGGCGCCGTGTGGGCCGAGAAATGGGCCATGTGGTTCACCCCCTCCCTCAAGCTGCTCCGTTCCACCGGCCTGGACTACACGGGCAGCACCCCCCGCTACTTCGGCCTGGGCCTGGTGACTCTTTACGCCCTCATCGGCCTGGTACTGGCGGGGATCGCCCTGGCGGTCTACCATCGCCGGCAGCTGGAGCGGGCGGGGGATGTGATTACCGTGGGCTGGGTGCGCCCGGTATTCCGCTATGGCATGGCCCTGTGCTGGGCCATCGCTCTGGGCGCCTTCTTCTACTCCATCTTCTACACCCTGCTGCCCCGGGGGGCCTGGACTCTGCTGGGCTGGATGCTGCTGTGGGGGGCCGCGGGCTGCTTTATCGCGGAGATGCTGCTGAAAAAGCGGTTCTGGGTGTTCAAAACCAGCTGGAAGGGCTGCGTGATCTTTCTGGTGTGTCTGGTGGCCGCCATGGCCACTCTGGAGCTGGACCTGCTGGGCTTTGAGCGCCGGGTGCCCGACGCCGCTCAGGTCAAGACGGTGGAGATCAGGGGCATCAGCAGCGCCCCCTATGACAGCGCCGACTACCTGAACTTTTCCACCTCCGATCCCCAGACCATTGAGGAGATCACCAGCCTCCACTCCTCCATCACCGACCGCAAGGATGAACTGGAGGCGGTGCAGGCCAGCGGAATCAGCACCGAGTCCTGGATCAGCCAGTCCAACGGCCTGGACCTGCAGGTGGAGACCAGCACCTCCGTCCGTCTGTGCTATGAGCTGACCGACGGCACTGTGCTGGAGCGGAGGTATGATCTGCCCATCCGGCAGGAGGATCTGGAGGACGCCTCCTCCCCCGCCGCCCGGCTGGACCGGCTCATCAACCAGCCCCAGGTGGCCAGTGAGATCTATTTTGGCTCCATTGGGGAGACCGCCCGGCTGGTGGACGCCGCCCTGGTGAACCTGTATAATCCGGAGGACGACAGCTACGGCTTTGAGTACCTGCCCTCCGAACTGCTGGAACCCCTTTTGGAGGCCATCCAGGCCGACATGGCCGAGGGCAATCTGGGGCGCCGCTACCTGCTGGAGGACCAGGAGCGGATGGACAACTGCTGCTACGCCGACCTGGAGCTGACCTTCCGGCTGGACCAGACCGGCGTCTCCGGCGGCACCGCCCCCGCCGCCACGGCCTCCACCTACACCGTCACCATCACCCTGCAAAAGAGCGCCGTCCACACCATGGAGGTACTCAAGGATTACTCCTATGCCTTCCTCTCCCAGGCGGAGATGGACCAGCTTAACCGCAACTGAACCTTTCCCTTTTGGGGCGCGCCGTCCACAGCGACGGCGCGCCCCTTTGTTGTCTCTCCACAAATCCGACGGTCTTTTTCCCAGCGCTGTGGGATACTTTTCCTTGATTTCTCAGCGTCATGTGCTATCATGTTGGTAAGTATCTCGGTAAGGAGGCTTGTGTATGATCGACCTGACCGTCCATCGCCAGGGCCTGGAGCATAACATCCGTATTGCCCGGGAAAACGGCGTGGTGATTCCTACGTTTGAAAATATGATCCATCCGGAGACGGTACCTCAGCCTATCCGGGACCGGCTGACCCATGTGGGCCTGTGGGATGTGGACCCAGCCAACCTGTTCCGCATCACCTGGAAGAACGAGCCGGTGCCCACCGGCGGTCTGTACCGCTCCGCCCCCAACTACATCGAGCTGCCCCCCGCCCTCACCGGCGTGCCCGCCCGCATCCTGTGCCTGCCGGGCAAGTGGTTCCCCACCGGCTGCCACAAGGTGGGCGCCTCCTTCGGCTGTCTGGCTCCCCGGCTGGTCACCGGCCAGTTTGACGCCTCCTCCCAGAAGGCGGTGTGGCCCTCCACCGGCAACTACTGCCGGGGCGGTGCCTTCAACTCCAAGCTGCTGGGGGTCCACGGGGTGGCCATTCTCCCCGCCGGCATGAGCCAGGAGCGGTTTGACTGGCTGGCCTCCATCGACGCCGACGTCATCAAGACCCCCGGCTGCGAGTCCAACGTGAAGGAGATCTTCGACAAGACCAACGAGCTCAGCCGGGACCCCTCCTGCATGATCTTCAACCAGTTTGCCGAGATGGGCAACCATCTGTGGCACTACAAGGTCACCGGCGCGGCGGTGGCCGAGGCCTTTGAGGACGCCAAGCGCCCCGGCGACCGGCTGGCGGGCGCCTGCTTCACCTCCGGTTCTGCGGGCACCATCGGCTGCGGCGACTACCTGAAAGAGGTCTACCCCGCCATGAAGCTGGCGGTGGGCGAGGCCGTCCAGTGCCCCACCATTCTGAACAACGGCTTCGGCGATCACCGGGTGGAGGGCATCGGCGACAAGCACGTGCCCTGGATCCACGACGTGAAGAACACCGACATGGTGGTGGATGTGGACGACAACGACGCCATGGCTCTGCTGCGGCTGTTCAACGAGCCGGCGGGCAAGGCCCAGCTCATGGACGCCGGGGTGGACCCCCAGCTGGTGGAGCAGCTGTCCCTCATGGGCATCTCGGGCATTGCCAACGTGCTGTGCTGCATCAAGCTGGCCAAGTACTACGAGCTCACCGGGCACGACGTGGTATGCACCGTCCTCACCGACTCGGCGGATATGTACCGCTCCCGTCTGGCGGAGCTGACCCAGCAGCTGGGCGAGTACGACGCCAAAGCCGCCGCCTATGACTTTGCCCTCCACCTGATGGGCCTGAAAACCGACTGCATGGCGGAGCTGGGCTACTACGACCGCAAGCGGGTCCACAACCTGAAGTATTACACCTGGGTGGAGCAGCAGGGCAAGACCACCGACGAACTGGACGCCCTGTGGTACGGCACCGAATGGGCCGACGTCCACAGCCAGGCCGACGCCCTGGATGAGCTGATCCGGGCCTTTAACGAGGAGACCGGGGTGCTGAAGGGCCTGTAAAAGGAGGTTCCTCCATGAAATACGTTCTGGGCGCCAAGTGCGTCAAATGCGGCAGGGAGTATGCCGCCGTCTCCGACCTCACCACCTGCTCCTGTGGGGGCATTCTGGATATCCAGTACGACTACGCCGCCCTCCGCCGGGATCTTTCCCGGGAAAAGCTGGCCCAAAACCAGGACCGGTCCATGTGGCGGTACCGGTCCCTGCTGCCCATCGAGGAGGATTCCGCTCCCCCGCCCCTGCGGGTGGGCTGGTCCCCCCTCTATGAGGCGGACCGTCTGGGGGCGGAACTGGGGCTGAAAAAGCTGTACATCAAGGACGACGGCCAGAACCCCACTTCCTCCCTGAAGGACCGGGCCTCCGCCCTGGCGGTGGTCAAGGCCAAGGAGGCGGGGGCGGACACCATCGCCTGCTCCTCCACCGGCAACGCCGCCTCCTCCCTGGCGGGCAACGCCGCCGCGGCGGGCCTGCATACCTACATCTTCGTGCCCAGCCGGGCCCCCAAGGGCAAAGTGGCCCAGCTGCGGGTCTTCGGCTCCACCGTCATCAGCGTGGACGGCTCCTATGAGGAAACCTTCGAGCTGTCCAAGGCCGCCATCGGCAAATGGGGCTGGTACAACCGCAACGCCGCCATCAACCCCTACCTGTCCGAGGGCAAAAAGACGGTGACCCTGGAGATTATGGAGCAGCTGAACTGGCAGGCGCCCGACTATATCGCCCTCTCCGTGGGGGACGGCTGCACCATTGCCGGGGCCTGGAAGGGCCTCACCGATCTGTATGAGGTGGGGCTTATTGACAAGCTGCCCAGGCTCATCGCCGTCCAGGCCGAGGGCTGCTGCCCTCTGAACCGGGCCATCCAGACCGGACAGCCCTGGTCCCCCATGGAGGAGAACACCCTGGCCGACTCCATCGCCGTGGGGGTGCCCCGCAACCCGGATAAGGCCCTGGGCGCCATCCGGGCCTCCCACGGCGTGGCCGTCAATGTGTCCGATGAGGAGATTCTCGCCGCCATGCGCCTGCTGGGCCGCACCCAGGGGGTGTTCGGCGAGCCCGCGGGCGTCACCGGCACCGCCGGGGTAAAGAAGGCTCTGGAGCTGGGCCTCATCTCTCCCGACAGCACCGTGGTGAGTATTGTCACCGGCAACGGTCTGAAAGACGTGCAAAACGGCATCAAGGCCGCCGGGGAACCCCTGCTGGTATCCCCGAATATGGACGCGCTGCTCTCCGCCTTTGACCGGGCGGGCATCCGTCCCTGAAACCAACCAAAGAAAGGAAATCTATCACCATGAATGAACGCGCCGCCAAAATGGGGGTCTGGGCCCACTTTATCCTGACCCTGGCCAGCTTTATCCTCTCCCTCTATCTTCTGCTGTTCTGGCGCCATGACGGCACCCTCACCTTCGTGCTCATCGCCGTGTGGCTGGGCTATCTGGCCTACACCCTGTTCCGGGGCATGGCCGACCTGCTGGGCCCCCGGCGCCGGATGGCCAACTTTACCCGGATGCTGGACCGCTGGCAGGACGCCTTCGGCAAACGCTCCAGCGCCCTGGCCCTGCTCACCTTTATGACCCTCATCGTGGGCGCAATAAAGATCATTGTCCCCATCCTCATCATGCAGCTGTAAAAGGAGGTCTGTTCCATGTCTATCCTCATCCAAAACGGCACCCTGATCTGCCCGGGAGGTCCGGTGCAGGCCGGCTTGCGGGTGGATGTAGGCAAGATCGTTGAGATCGGCCCCGCCCTGCCGGTGGGCGACAGCCAGGTCATTGACGCCACCGGCAAGCTGGTGTTCCCCGGCTTTATCGACACCCACACCCACTTCGAGATGAACAAGGGCACCATCCGGGAGACCGCCGACAACTGGGAGAGCGGCACCAGGGCCGCCCTGGCCGGCGGCACCACCTGCGTGCTGGACTTTGCCGAGCCGGAGCGGGGGGCCTCCCTTCAGTCCGCCCTGGACGAGTGGCACGCCCGGGCCGGCGGCCACGCCAGCTGCCACTACGGCTTCCACATGACCATCAAGGACTGGGATCCCCGTATCATCGCTGAGATCCCCCAGATGACCGCCCAGGGCGTCACCTCCTACAAGGTGTACCTGGCCTACGCCAACATCCGCATCTCCGACGGCGTGGCCTATGAGGTCATCAAGGCCGTGGGCAAGGAGGGCGGCGTGGTGGGCTGCCACTGCGAGAACGGCGACCTCATTGACCGGGCCATCGCCGAGCTGAAGGCCGCCGGCAAGCTCTCCCCCGCCAGCCATCCCCTGTCCCACACCGCCGTCATGGAGGCGGAGGCGGTGGACCGCTGGCTGGCTCTGGCCGAGCAGGCGGGCTACCCTGTGAATGTGGTCCACCTGTCCACCCGGCGGGGCCTGGAGGCGGCCCGTGCCGCCCGGAACCGGGGCCAGAAGGTCTACCTGGAGTCCTGTCCCCAGTACTTCACCCTCACCGAGGACAAGTACCACCTGCCCGGCTTTGAGAGCGCCAAGTATGTGTGCGCTCCTCCCGCCCGGCCCCAGTCTGACGTGGACGCCCTGTGGGAGGCCCTGGAGAACGGTGAGATCGACACCATCGGCACCGACCACTGCTCCTTCAACTTCAACCCCACCAAGATGCTGGGCAAGGATGACTTCTCCGCCATCCCCGGCGGCATTCCCGGCACCGAGCACCGCCCCCCCATTATGTACACCCTCGGCGTGAAAACCGGCCGCATCACCCCCCATCAGATGATGCTGGCCCTGGCCCAGCACCCCGCCCAGCTCTTCGGTATGTTCCCCCAGAAAGGCGCTCTGGCGGTGGGCAGCGACGCCGATATCGTAATCTTTGATCCCAATTATACCTGGCGTATTACCGCCGAGGCCCAGTACCAGCGGGTGGACTACACCCCCTACGAGGGTATGGAGATGGCGGGCCGCACCGACACGGTGCTGCTGGACGGCCAGGTGGCGGTACAGGACGGCAAGGTGGTCCAGGAGGGTCTGGGTCACTATGTGTCCCGCGGTCCCTCCCAGTTCTGGCGATGAAGCGGGTGGGCGCCGTGCTGCTGGCCTCCGGTCTGGGCCGGCGGTTTGGCTCCAATAAGCTGTTGAGGTTGGTAGAGGGCGTGCCCCTCTACCGCCGCGCCATGACCGCCCTGGCGGGGGCTGGGCTGGACCGGCTGGCGGTGTGCTCCCTCTACCAGGAGGTGCTGGAGGCCGGGGAGGAGCTGGGCTTTCTCCCCCTGTACAACCCCAATGGTGCAGAAGGGATCTCCGCCTCCATCCGCCTGGGGGTCTCCCGGATGGGGGACATGGATGGGGTGCTCTTCTCGGTGTGCGACCAGCCTTTTCTGACCACAAAAAGTATTATTCGATTGAAAGATACCTTTGAGGAATCAAAAGACGCCATCTGTGCCCTGTCCTGGGGCGGAAAACGGGGCAATCCCGTCCTCTTCCCCGCGGATCTGCTGGGGGAGCTGGCCGCCCTCACCGGGGACACCGGCGGCGGCGCGGTGGTGAAGCGCCACCCGGACCGGCTGGTGCTGGTGGAGGTGGTTTCCCCAAATGAGCTGGCCGATGTGGATCGGCCGGAAGACCTGGGCCTATAACAACGCAAGGGCGGCTCTTCTGGAGCCGCCCTTGCGTTGTATCTTTTTTCCCAAACTCACAATGCTTTAAGATTTATTTCAGGTTGCCACCATTCCCCCGATATGCTATAATCTAGACTACGAAATAAATGTATTTCGTTTATTTCGACCTTCGCCGCATTGCGGCTGAAAAAGAAAGGAAGAATGTTATGAAGAAGCGCGCATTGACTCTGCTCCTGGCTCTGGCCATGATCGTCAGCCTGGCTGCCTGCGGCGGCGGCGGCGGGGGTCCTGCCGGCTCCTATAAGATGACCAAGATGAACGCTGCCGGCGTTGAGATGAACATTGAAGATCTGGCCGCCATGGCCGGCGTGGATATGACCGTTACCCTGGAGCTGAAGGCCGACGGCAACTTCACCCTGGACATGAGCGCTCTGGGCACCGGCAGTGTCTCCGGCACCTGGACCTCCAGCGGCAACACCGTGACTCTCTCCAGCGAGGGGGAGGATATTGCCGCTACCCTGAACGGCAATACGCTGGTCATGGAGCAGGACGGCCAGTCCCTTACCTTCGAGAAGCAGTAAGTCTTGTCTCTTACTTATTGAAAACGCCTGTAAACCGGACTGCCCCAGATGGGGCAGTCCGGTTTTTCTTCCAGTCTCTGACCTTGCGCCCTTTCGACCCTTCGTGCTATAATGGATCCCTATTTAAGGAAACACCGTCCCCCCTGCCATACCAGCCAGAAAGGAAGGACCTCATGAAGCTGATCCGAACCCGACTCCTTTTGCCCCTGTTGGCAGCGCTGTTTCTGACCGTGGGGCTGACTGCCTGCGGCAGCTCCTCCCAGCCCGCTCCCACCGACACCAGTGCCGACGTGGTGGGCATTTACCGCCTGCAGCACATCTCCGCCGCCGGGCTGGATCTGGACGCCGATGCGCTGAGCGAAACCATGGGCACCCAGATCTCTATCCAGCTGGAGGTGAAGGCCGACGGCACCTTTGTTATGGACTCCGCCATGCCGGAGCTGAACCGGCAGGAGACCATCTCGGGCACCTGGAGCCAGAAGGACGGCGCCATTATCTTTGCCACCGACAGCGAGGAACTGCCCGTCACCTTTTCCGACGGGGTCCTGACCCTGGAGCAGAACGACCAGAGCCTGGTATTTGAGAAGAGCTGAACCGAGAACCGCGGCAGACGAAACCCCCGTCTGCCGCGGTTTTTTGTAAAAACGGCAGAGGCCGGACGCCCGCTCCTGGCGCCCGGCCTCTGCCGAAGGAAAGAGGATACAATGAAATGAAAAGAAACTGTCTCTTGCAAGGATTATGATACCGGAGAGATGTTAACGAAAAAATCCCCAGGTGTTACAATTCCGTTAAATCTGCCATCCATTCTGTAAAGATCCTGTGAAGAAAAGCGAAACGGGCAGCGTTGCGCTCGCTGCCCATTTCTTATGATTGGAGGATAGAATGAAAAGAAGCTTTGTCTCTTGCAAGTGATATCCTAACAGTGGGTTGTTAAAAAAAGTAGCTCTGTTTGTTACAATTTGATTAAATGTACAAAAAAGCCGTCTTCTTTACCTCAAATTCTGGAAAAAGCTCTGGAGCAGTGCGGTACATTCCGCCTCCATCAGGCCGCCGTAGATGCGGGGATGGTGGTTGAACCGCTCCTCAAACAGATTGAGCACCGACCCGCAGCACCCGGCCTTGTCGTCCTTGGCCCCGTAGTACAGGGCGGGGATGCGGGCGTTGACGATGGCCCCGGCGCACATGGGACAGGGCTCCAGGGTGACGTACAGGGTGCAGCCCGTCAGCCGCCAGCCCCCCAGGGTGCGGCAGGCCTGATGGATGGCCTCGATCTCGGCGTGGCCCAGGGCGGTGCGGGCGGTCTCCCGCCGGTTGCGGCCCTCCCCCACCACCACGCCGTCCTTCACGATGACGCAGCCTACCGGCACCTCGCCCTCCTCCATGGCCTGACGGCCCAGCTCCAGTGCGCGGGCCATGTAATCCCGATGCTCCATCCGCTCTCCTCCTTCTCTCACACGGCTTTTGTGGTCATGTGTCCTTATATTTGTTATAGCATAATTTCAAAGGCTATGCTATACTATTTGAAGGAAACCTAACTTTTTTGCAGGTGATTGTTTTGGTCGAAATTTTCCTCATCGCCGTCAGTCTGGCCCTGGACGCCTTTGCCGTTTCGGTGTCCAGCGGCATCTCCATCCCCGGCTTCGGCGGCCGTCAGGCTGTGAAAATGGGGGTCTGGTTCGGTGGCTTCCAGTTTGCCATGCCGCTGATCGGCTGGCTGCTGGGCACCAGCGTCAGTCAGTACATCGAGGCGGTGGACCACTGGGTGGCCTTCGCCCTGCTGGCCATCATCGGCGGCCGGATGGTGTGGGGCGCTCTGCGCCGCGGCGCCGGCGAGGAGGAGGAAGCCCCCTCCGACCTGTCCGCCCGGCGGCTGTGCCTGCTGGCCATCGCCACCAGCATCGACGCTCTGGCCGTGGGCGTGTCCATGGCCTTTATGAATGTGCCGGTGCTCCTCTCCGCTGTGGTCATCGGTGTGGTGGCCTTTGTGCTGTCTGTGGTGGGCGGCCTGGCGGGCCGTAGGCTGGGGGCTCTGTTCCAGCGGCGGGCTGAACTGGTGGGCGGTCTGGTACTGGTGGGCATCGGCATTAAAATTTTGGTGGAGCATACGATGGGAGGCTGAACCGTGGGCATTTGGGAACGTCTGGACCTGGACCCGGCGGTCCACCGCATGGTGGCCCTGGTGGGGGGCGGCGGCAAGTCGTCCACCATGTACGCCATGGCCAAACAGGCGGCGGACAGCGGGCGGAAGGCGGTGGTCACCACCACCACCCACATCCTTCCCCATCCCGGCCTGCCTCTGGCGGGGGATCTGGCCCAGCTGGCCGCCCTGCTGAAGAAGCACCGGGTGGTCACCCTGGGGGCCTACGACAGCCGGGGCAAACTCACCGGGGCGGCAGATCCCGCCGCCTGTCTGGAGCTGGCCGACGTGGTACTCATTGAGGCCGACGGGGCCAAGCTGCGGCCTCTCAAGGCTCCGGCGGACCATGAGCCGGTGATCCCTCCCTCCTGCCACGCCGTTATCGCGTCGGCAGGCCTGGACAGCCTGGGCAAACCTGTGGAGGAGATCTGCCACCGGCCGGAGCGGGTATGCGCCCTGCTGGGGGTGGAGCCCGACCACAAAATCACCCCCGCCGACGTGGCGGCCATTTTGTCCAGCCCTCTGGGCGGACGAAAAGACGTGGGACAAGCCATGGCCTTCCGCTGTCTGCTGAACAAGGCGGACGACGATCAGCGGTGGGCCTGGGGCACGGAAATTCAGGGGCTGTTGGCCCAGCAGGGCATCCACAGCGCCATTACTTACTACAAAGAAGAGGAGCGGGGCGGATCATGCTTATTCTAGTGAAAGGCGCGGGAGATCTGGCCACCGGCACGGCGGTGCGGCTGTACCGGGCGGGCTTTCAGGTGGTCATGACGGACATTGCCCAGCCCACGGCGGTGCGGCGAACCGTGGCCTTCTCCCAGTGTATCTACGACGGTCAAACCACCGTGGAGGGAATTACCGCCCGGAAGGCGGAAAACCGGGACCAGGTCAGGGACATTCTGGCCGCCGGGGAGATCCCGGTGCTGGTGGACCCCCAGGCCGCCATCCTGGCCCAGCTGCCCTTTATGGTAGTGGTGGACGCCATTCTGGCCAAAAAGAATTTGGGCACCACCATCAGCGACGCCCCCATCGTGCTGGCCCTGGGCCCCGGCTTCACCGCCGGCACCGACTGCCACGGCGTCATTGAGACCAAGCGGGGCCACGATCTGGGCCGACTCATCCTGGAGGGGTCCGCCATCCCCAACACCGGCGTGCCCGGCGACGTGGGAGGCTACACCAAGGAGCGCATTATCCGCTCTCCCGCCGACGGGCCCTTTGAGCCGGTGGCTCAGATCGGCCAGCAGGTCAATCTGGGGGACGTGGTGGCAAAAGTCAACGGCATCCCCGTCACCGCCCAGCTCACCGGCATCGTCCGGGGGATGCTCCCCGCCGGTATCCCGGTAACCGCCGGGATGAAGTCCGGTGACATCGACCCCCGGTGCGAGGTGCGCCACTGCTTCACCGTGTCCGACAAGGCCCGGGCCATCGGCGGCGGCGTGCTGGAGGGTATTTTGTACTTTGGAAGGAGATTGCACCTGTGGAACGACTGATTCTGTGCGGCGGCGGCCACGTCTCCCTGGAGCTGGCCTATGTGGCCGCCCGGCTGGAGTTTGAGGTGGTCGTCATTGACGACCGGCCGGAGTTTGCCAACACTGACCGCTTCCCCATGGCCCATCAGGTGCTGTGTATGCCCTTTGACCAGGCCCTCAACCAGCTGGGCAGCCGGGACAGCGACTATTTCGCCATTCTTACCCGGGGCCACGCCTTTGACAAGGACTGCCTGGCACAGGTGCTGCGGGGGCAGTACGCCTATGTAGGCATGATCGGCAGCCGCACCAAGGTGGCCGCCGTGTACAAGGCCCTTCGGGAGGAGGGTTTTTCCCAGGAAATGCTGGACGGGGTATACTCCCCCATCGGCCTGTCCATCGGGGGCCAGACCCCGGCGGAGATCGCCGTGGCCATTGCCGCCCAGCTGATCCAGGTCCGCGCCCAGCGGGGCCCCGGCGCTGTCAAGCCGCCGGAGGAGTCCGGGGTGCTGTGCACCATCATCGAGAAGCACGGCTCCGCCCCCCGGGGTGTGGGTACCTGGATGCTGGTACGCCCCGACGGCAGCTGCGCCGGTACCATCGGCGGCGGCGCCGTGGAGTATGAGGCCAAAAACCACGCCCTGGCGCTGTGGCAGTCCGGCGGACGGGAGGAGGTCGTAGAGTACGACCTGTCCCACGCCGCCGCCGAGCTGGGCATGGTGTGCGGCGGCCGGGTGAAGGTCCGCTTTACGCCGAGAAAAATCTGACTGAACAGAGCCGCCGGGCGTTGCCCGGTGGCTTTTTGATACCCTTGACAGCCTCATGTTTCCCCGCTATAATCTTCTACATAAGAAGAACTTCTACAATAGACGAAGGAGGTGCAAACCATGAAGCAGGACATCCGCCGCCTGCCCGACAGCGAGCTGGAGCTGATGCAGATCATCTGGGACAGGGAGCCGCCGGTGACCCGGCCGGAGATCGAGGAAGCGCTGGCCAAGACCCATCCCCTGGCCCCCACCACCATCCTCACCTTCCTCACCCGGCTGTGCGACAAGGGCTTTCTCAAGCTGGAGCGCCGTGGCAAGGTAAACTACTACACACCGATTATCACCAGAAAGGCCTATCTGGCCCAGGCCAGCCGTGGGGTGCTGGACCAGCTCTTCGGCGGCTCGGTGGCCGCCCTGGCCACCTCCCTGGTGGACGCCGGGGTGAGCCGTGAGGATTTAGAGGAACTGCGTAAGATGCTGGAGGAGGGACGGCTGTGAACCTTGTGCTCATCTGGGGCTACCGTCTGTTTGTGGCCGTCCTGCTGGGCGGCGGCATCGCCTATGCCTTCCATCGGGAGTGGAGCTACGAGCAGCAGGTGGCCCTCACCGGCTGCACCAGCCGGGACAGCAGCGCACGCAGCACGGTGGTCTGGCTCACCCCCTGGTCCCTCCCTATTGTGGTAGCCGTGCTGTGGCTGATCACCCTCATCTATGCCGGTCCGGCGGTGGGGGCCGCCGTACTGACGGAGTTCTCCCTCCAGCTGATGGTACTGCTCACCTTCTATTTCGGCGCGCTGATGCTCCTGCTTCCCCTGCTGCGGCGGAAGATCTCCGCCCGGGCCTGCGCCACCCTGTGGCTGCTGCCCGTCTTTCTCTATTACAACCTGACGGTCTGGCGGATGAGCTACCTGCCGCCCCTGGTGGTCCTGCGTGTGCCGTCCGGTGTGGTCCCCATGCTGCTGGGGCTGTGGGCGGCGGGCTTTGTGGCGGTGGTGCTGTGGCATATGTTCTCCCACTTCCGGTTCCGCCGGGCCCTTCTGAGGGACGCCAGGCCGGTGGAGGAGCCGGACGTGGTCAATCTGTGGTGGGAGGAGCAGCGCCAGGTCTTGCTGAAGCGGCATATTCCCCTGCTCACCAGTCCCGCCGCCACCTCCCCCCTGACCATCGGGTTGTTTCACTCCACCATGTGCCTGGTGCTGCCGGAGCGGGCCTATACCCTGGACCAGTACCGGCTCATCTTTCGCCACGAGCTGCGCCACGTCCAGCGCCGGGACGTGGACACCAAATGTTTTTACATCCTGTGTAAGGCCCTGTGCTGGTTCAATCCCCTGATGTGGCTGGCCGCCCGGAGGGCCTCCGCCGATCTGGAGCTGTCCTGCGACGAGATGGTGGTATACGGCGCGGATGACCAGACCCGCCGGGAATATGCCTCCCTCCTGCTGGAATCCGCCGGGGACGACCGGGGACTGTCCACCTGCCTGTCCGCCTCCGCCTCCAGCCTGCTTCACCGGCTGCGGGGGGTGGTGAGCCCCGGGGAACACACCTCGGGAACCAAGCTGCTGGCCCTTATGATGGCGATCCTGGTGCTGTGCTCCGGTCTGGTGGGGGTGAGCGGCAGTTACGGCACCCTGGGAGAGGTGGCTTTGGCCTCCTACGGGCCGGACTACAGGGTATCCTCGGTATCCATCGATGGGAGAACCCGCTACCATTCTCAGCGGGATATGGACCCCCAGATCAGTGGGACCCTGCTGGACTACCTGTCCGCTCTGCCGGTGACCAAGCTGGCCACCGGTCAGACGATCAGTGACAGCGAGGGCAGCCACCTGAGCGCCTTTGTGTCCGCAGGGGACGCATATCTCTTCCTGAACCTCACCGACCAGCTGTGCTCCGTCCAGGACGTGAACAGCGACCAGATCTCTGCGGTGCTCTGCCGGGTGGATGGCCCGGTAGACTGGGACTATCTTGAGTCCCTGCTGGAATAATCCAAACAAAAAGAGCGGCCCCGGCGCAAATGCGCCGGGGCCGCTTACTGGTTTTATTACCGCTCCTCCCGGAAGTAGGGCAAACCGAGGGAGTTCGGGGGCTGCTTGTCTTTGCTGTTGCGCAGGGAGGTAAAGATCAGCACGATGACGGTGACCACATAGGGCAGGATCTTGTACAGTTCGTCGGGGATAAAGCCCAGGTGGAGCCGCTGGTACAGGATCATCAGCGCGCCGAAGAGGATGGAGCCCCAGATGGCGTTGAGGGGCCGCCACAGGCAGAAGATGACCAGGGCAACCGCCAGCCAGCCCTCGCCGGACAGGGCCTCGTGGTTCCACACGCAGCTGGCGATGGTCATGATATACACCATGCCGCCGATGGCCGAAATGCCGCCGCCGATGACGGTGGCCAGATATTTGTACCGGGTGACGTTGACGCCGGCGGCGTCGGCGGTGGCGGGGGACTCGCCCACCGCCCGCAGGGACAGGCCCGCCCGGCTCTTGTTGAGGAACAGGTGCATCCCCACCGTCAGCACGATGCCCAGGTAGAGGAAGATGCTGTGACCGAAGAGCAGGGGTCCCACCACCGGCAGCTCCTGCAGGGCCGCCGGGAAGGGGGAATTGAGGAAAACCGCCTTCAGGTCGTTGCTCACCGCCACATAGCCGCCGGAGGTCACCCGCATATACTCGCCGATGAACTGGCCCGCGCCGGTACCGAAGATGGCCAGGGCCAGACCGGTGACGTTCTGGTTGGCCCGGAGGGTGATGGTGAGGAAGGAGTAGATGAGGGCTCCGATGGCGCCGCCCAGGAAGGCGAAGAACAGGGCCAGGATGACGGCCAGCACGCCGCTGGTGCCGCCGGCCCCCTCGAAGTAGAAGGCAGCGCCCAGGCCCATGGCTCCGCCCATGAACATCATGCCCTCCACGCCCAGGTTCAGGTTGCCCGCCTTTTCCGACAGGATCTCACCCAGGGTGCCGTAGAGCAGGGGCACGCCGTTGAGAACGGCGGCCATGATCAGGAGCAGGACCGCGTTGCTGTTGATATCCATTACTTGGCCACCTCCTTATGGCTGCCCCGGAAGATGAGGCGGTAGTTGATGAAGAACTCACAGCCCAGCATACAGAACAGGAAGATGCCGGTGATGATGTCCGAGATGGAGGCGGGCACGGACAGCTGGGTCTGAAGGGTGTCGGCGCCCTTGTCCAGCACCGCCAGCAGCACCGAGATGCCCACCATGGCGAAGGGATTGAGCTGGGCCAGCCAGGCCACGGTGATGGCGGTAAAGCCCACACCGGCGGCCACGCCGGAGTACAGGGTGTTGTCGGCGCCGGAACAGACGATGAAGCCCACCAGACCGGCGATGGCGCCGGAGAGGAACATGGTCCGCATGATGATCTTGCCCACGTTCATACCGGCGTACCGGGCGGTGTTCTCGCTCTCGCCGATGACGGCGATCTCATAGCCCTGCTTGGTGTACTTCATGTAGAAGAACATGGCCACCGTCAGGACCAGGACGATGATCCAGCCGCAGTGGACCCCCAGCACCTTGGGCAGCACGGCGGCAGAGTCGAACTGGGGAATGATCTGGGAGCCGGGACGGCCCTCCCAGGGGCCGCCCTGGAGCCACTTCACCACGCCGATCATGATATAGTTCATCATCAGGGTGAACAGGGTCTCGTTGGTGCCCCACTTGGCCTTGAAGAAGGCGGGCACCAGGGCCCACAGGCCGCCGCAGATAGCGCCGGCCACCGCCATGACCACCAGCAGGGCGGGACCGGGCAGCTTATCCGCCCAGAACAGGGCGAAGTAGGAGGCGCCCACGGCGCCGGCGGTGATCTGGCCCTCGGCGCCGATGTTCCAGAAGCGCATTTTGAAGCAGGGGGCGATGGCCAGGGCGGTGCCCAGCAGGGGCACGGCGATCTTTACGGTCTGGCGGATGGCGGTGGGCTTGCCCAGGGAGCCGCCCACCATGGTGCCGAAGGCCCCAAAGGGGTTGTGGCCCATGAGCAGGAAGATAAGGGCGCTGATGAGGATGGCCACCAGGAAGGAGGCGCCCCGAATGGCCCACACCTGGCCCTTGGGCATTCCATCCCGCTTGGCCAGACGGATCAGGGGTGTATTGGATTCATGCACGGCTCTCTCCCTCCTTTCCGCCGCCCACATGGGTCATGAGCAGGCCTACCTGCTCCTTGGTGGCGGTGGGTCCGTCCACAATGCCGGACACCTGGCCGCCGCACAGCACCAGAATCCGGTCGCACAGCTCCAGCAGCACGTCCAGATCCTCGCCCACCAGCAGCACCGCCACTTCCTTCATCTTCTGCTCGTTGAGCAGCCGGTAAATGGTGTAGGAGGAGTTGATGTCCAGGCCCCGGACGGGATAGGCGGTCATGAGCACGGTGGGGGTGGAGGCGATCTCACGGCCCACCAGAACCTTCTGCACGTTGCCGCCGGACAGACGGCGCACCGGGGTGGCCACCCCGGGGGTGACGATCTCCAGCTCGTCGATGAGTTTCTCCGCCAGGGCCTTGGGGGCCTTCCGGTCCACCAGGGGGCCGGGGGTGTCCTTGTAGGTCTTGAGCATCATATTGTCCACCATGCCCATGCCGCCCACCAGGCCCATGCCCAGCCGGTCCTCGGGCACGAAGGCCAGGGAGACGCCCACCTTGCGGATCTGGCCGGGGGTCTTGCCCACCAGCTCCTCCCCCGCCTTGTCCACCGGCACATGGCGGCCGGCGATGTCGCTTTCAGGGTGGGGCGGATAGTAGAAGATGTGGCCGGAGTCCGCCTTTTGCAGGCCGGCAATGGCCTCCAGCAGCTCCTTCTGGCCGGAACCGGCGATGCCGGCGATGCCCAGGATCTCACCGCCGAAAGCCTGGAAGGAGATGTCCTTCAGCACCGGCAGGCCCTCGCCGCTCAGGCAGTTGAGGCCCTTTACCTCCAGCCGCAGGTCCTTGTACTTGGCCTGGGGCCGGTCGATGTTCAGGGTGACGGCGTGGCCCACCATCATCTCGGTGAGCTTCTGGGGGTTGGTGTCGCAGGTGTTGACGGTGCCGATGTACTTGCCCTTGCGGAGGACCGCCACCTTGTCGGACAGGGCCATCACCTCGTGGAGCTTATGGGTGATGATAACGATGGCCTTGCCGTCAGCCTTCATGGCCCGGAGGATGTTGAAGAGCCGGTCGGTCTCCTGGGGGGTAAGGACGGCGGTAGGCTCGTCCAGGATGAGGATCTCGGCCCCCCGGTAGAGCACCTTGACAATCTCCACCGTCTGCTTCTCCGACACCGACATATCGTATACCTTCTTGTTGGGGTCGATGCCGAAGCCGTACTTGTCGCTGATGGCCTGGACCTGGGCGGCCACCGCCTTGCGGTCGTGCTCCTTCCCCTTCAGGCCCAGGGCGATGTTCTCGGCGGCGGTGAACACCTCCACCAGCTTGTAGTGCTGGTGGATCATGCCGATGCCGTGGGCAAAGGCGTCCTTGGGAGAGCGGATGGTCACCGGCTTGCCGTCGGCCAGAATCTCTCCCTCATCGGGGAGGTAGATGCCGGAGAGCATATTCATCAGCGTGGTCTTGCCGCTGCCGTTCTCTCCCAGCAGGGAGAGGATCTCCCCCCGGTTGATGGTCAGGTCAATACTGTCGTTGGCCACCACCTTGCCGAAGCGTTTGGTGATGTGCCTGAGTTCAATTGCATGGACAGGTTCCAAGGCTGTCATCCTTCCTGTGATGAGACGTGGGTGGGTGCTTTACGGGATTTCCCGGGAAAGGACAGAAAAGAGGGCTGCGTGTGCAGCCCTCTTTTGGGTTAAGGTCATCAATAGGCGGAGTTGAGCCACTCGATGCCGTCGATCTGCACGGTGAAGTAAGGCGCAGACTGGAAGTAGGACTCATGGAAAGCGCCGTCAAACACGGCCTCCTGGTCATCGGCCACGAAGTCGCCGTCGGTATCCAGGGCCATGCAGGTGGTGAGGGGCTGGCCCTCCACAGTGAAGGTGGAGGTGTCAAACACCTGCAGCTCGCCGGAGCGGATCTGCTCCTCCACCTCGGCCAGCTTCTCAGCGGTGCCCTCGGCGGCGATGTCGGTGTTCAGCTCGGTCATAACCACAGCGCCCTCGTCCATACCGTGGCACCAATCCTGGTCAAAGGGCTGGCCGTTGGCCACAGCCTCGATGGCGTACTCAAAGTACACGGACCAGTCGATGCGGGTGCCGATGAGGGAGGAATCGGGAGCCACGGAGATCATGTCGTTGTTGTAGCCGGTGTGGAAAGCGCCGTTGTTCTGGGCGGCGGTGGCGGGGGTGGTGTTGTCGGAGTGCTGGGAGATCATGACGCAGCCGGCGTCGCACAGAGCCTGGGCGGCGTTGCCCTCCTCAGAGGCGTCGGACCAGGAACCCACGAACTGGACCTTCATGGTCACGCTGGGGCACACGCTCTTGGCGCCCAGGTAGTAGGCGGTAAAGCCGGAGATCACTTCGGCGAAGGAGTAGGCGCCCACATAGCCGATGACGGCCTGGTCGGCGGTGATCTCGCCGTTGTCGATCATCTCCTGGAGCTTCATGCCGGCCACCACGCCGGCCAGGTAGCGGCCCTCATAGATGTTGGCGAAGGCGTTGTGGGTGTTGTCCAGGCCGTCGTTCCAGGAAGCCTGGTTGGTGCAGGCGATGAACTCGATCTCGGGGTAGTCGGGAGCCACCTTCAGCATGAAGGGCTCAAAGCCGTAGGAGTTGTTGATGATCAGGTCGCAGCCGGCCTCGGCCAGCTCAATGTTGGCGTCCTCACAGGAGGAGTCCTCGCCGATGTTCCACTTGATCTGCCAGTCCACGGTGATGCCCTTGGCGGCCAGCTTCTCGGTGACAGCCTCCTTGCCGCGGATGAAGTTGTAGGTGTAGCCCTGGTCGTTCTCGTCGCCGATGCAGATCAGGCCCACCTTGACGGTCTTGCCCTCACCAGAGGGGGTCTCGGTGCTGCCGGAAGTGGTCTCGCCGCCAGCGGGGGTCTCGCTGTCCCCACCGCCGCCGCAGGCAGCCAGGCCCACCATCATGGCGCCGGCCAGGAGCAGTGCAAGCAGTTTTCTCTTCTTCATGTCCAAGTTTCCTCCTTTGATCCACAAAATCTTCCATTCTTTCCTTCAAAACAGCCTGCTTCCCCACAGGCTGGTCTGAACACACTCATGACGGCAGGCCGCTCAGCAGAACTCCACGCCGTCCTCTACACTCATACTCTTAATTCTCGCAAGAGATTCCACCCGCACGCCCATGCCGCGGATCAGGTCGCCGCCGGGCTGGAAGGCCTTCTCCACGGCGATACCGGCGCCCACCAGGGTAGCCCCGGCGTCCCGCACCAGCTTGATGAGGCCCTGGAGGGCAGAGCCGTTGGCCAGGAAATCGTCAATGATGAGCACCCGATCCTCGGGCAGCAGGAACTGCTTGGCCACAATGATATCGTACACCTTGCCGTGGGTGAAGGACTCTACCTTGGAGGTGTACACGTCGCCGGCGATGTTCTTGGTCTTGTTCTTCTTGGCAAAGATCACCGGGCAATCAAAAAACTGCGCGGCCACACACGCGATCCCGATCCCCGATGCCTCGATGGTCAAAATCTTGGTAACCCCGCAGTCCTTGTACAAACGCAAAAATTCCTTACCCATTTCCTGAAACAGCTTGACATCCATCTGATGATTGAGGAAGCTGTCCACCTTCAGCACGCCGCCTTCCCGAATGATGCCGTCGGTGCGGATGCGATCTTCCAGCAATTTCATACCGCCGTCTCCTTAACAAAAAATTCATTTTTATTGTATCGAATTCTGCATCCCTCTGCAACCGACCATATTCTATCAAAAAACAGCGTTCTCGTCACCCCTTTTTATTCATTTTGTCTGATTTATACAGGTTTTTTCTGCCTCCCGCCCGGGAGGCCCTCCGTTTTTCGTTGTACTTTGCCTGCTCCTTTGTTAAAATAATAGATGTCAGACCCAATTCCCTGTTTTACCCATGATAAAGGAGGTCTTTTTTTCATGAAGCGCCGGATCTGTGCGGCGGCTCTCACCGCCGTTTTACTGCTTTGCGCCGCACCCCTCTCCCCCGCCGCCCGGGCTTTTTCCGATACCAGCGGCCACTGGGCCCAGGCCGACATTGACAAGGCCCGGGATTACGGCCTGATGGAGGGCTACCCCGACGGCCGGTTCGGCATCGGCGACGACATCACCCGGGCGGAATTTGTCACCGTCCTGTGCCGTATGTTTGACTGGGACATGATCTCCCCGTCCTCCCCCTCCTACATAGACTGCGGCACCAGGGAGTGGTATTACTCCGCCGTGGAAACTGCCCGGGCCCACGACGTGATGGACCCCAACGGCGCCTTCCGGCCCCTGGACCTCATCAGCCGGGAGGAAATGGCGGTGATGCTGGTCCGGGCCCTGGGGTACGACACCCTGGCCCAGGACCTGTCCTCCCTGTCCCTCCCCTTTGACGATGTGAAGAATAACGCGGGCTACATCGCCATTGCCTACGATATCGGCATGATCAAGGGCGTCACCGGCCCCAACGGACAGCTCAAGTTCCTGCCCTCCCACTCGGCCACCCGGGAGGAGGCCGCCGCCATGCTGGTGCGGGTATATGAGCGGTATATCTCCAAGGTGGACTGGCTCCACGGCTTCTACGCCTTCTCCTCCTACTCACAGATCAACCTGACCGCCGATATGGACGCCGTCAGCGTGGGCTGGGCCCGGCTGGAGTACGGCGAAAATGGCCCCACCCTCAACTCCACCAGCACAAACGGCAACGACTGGGTGAAACCCTCCGATCCCACCCCCGCCACCGACTACTTTACCAGCCACGGGGTAGACTACAACCTGTGTGTCTTTGGCTCGGCCACCGACTCCGTGACCCTGGCCGACGGCTCCACCACCTCCACCGTGGCCGCTGTGGTCAACAACTCCAACGCCCGGGCCCAGGCCATTGACGCCCTGGTGGCCGCCGCCGGAGACTACGCCGGCCTGACCATCGACTTCGAGGGGCTGAAGGGGGATACCATAAAGAAGAATTATGTCACTTTCATGCAGGAGCTGCGGGCCGCTCTGCCCGACAGCAAGACCCTGTATGTGTGCGTCCAGCCCGACACCTGGTACACCGGCTTTGACTACCGTGGCCTGGGTGAGGTGTGCGAAAAAGTGATCCTTATGGCCCACGACTACCAGTGGACCTCCATCCCGGAGTCCTATGTGGGCACCGGCAACACCAACTCCCCCGTCACCCCCATTGCCAGCGTGTACGAGGCCCTGCGGGACATCACCGATCCAAACACCGGCGTCCGGGATGCGAGCAAGATCGCTCTGGCCATCTCCTTCGGCACCGCTGGGTTCCACATCGATGAGGAAGGAAAACTCCTTGACACCACTATCTACCACCCCGGCGCCTCCACCCTGGCCGCCCGGCTGGCCCAGCCGGACACGGTGGTGACCTACAGCGACAAGTACCGCAATCCCTGCGCCATCTACACCAATGAGGAGGGCGAGAGATACAAAGTGTGGTATGAGGACGCCCGCAGCGTGGCGGACAAGCTCCAGCTGGCCAGGATGTTCGGCATTTCCGGGGTATCCCTGTGGCGGGTGGGCACCATCCCTGCCAGCAGCGGATACGATGTGTGGAGCGCCGTCCAGGCCGCCCGATGACCTGCTCCGCACCCCTTGAAGAAAAGGAGAGATGGACATGATATCGGACAAAAAGCGATTCTGGAAGGAATTTTTCTGGATGAACCTTGCCACGGTCATGATCTCCGTGGGCGTCTACTGCTTCAAATTTCCCAACAACTTCTCCATGGGCGGTGTGTCCGGCCTGTCCATCCTGCTGGGCAAGGTGCTTCCCGTGCTGTCGGCCTCCTCCTACAACACCATTATCAACGTGCTTTTCCTCATCCTGGGCTTTCTCATGCTGGACAAGAGCTTTGGGTTCCGGACAGTATACTGCTCCCTGCTGTCGGCGGGCCTGATCCAGGTGTTCTCCTGGGTGTGGCCCCTCACCGCTCCCCTCACCGACCAGCTGATGCTGGAGCTCTTCTTCGCGGTCATCCTGCCCGCCCTGGGGGCCGCCATTCTGTTCAACATTGACGCCTCCTCCGGCGGCACCGACATCGCCGCCATGATTTTGAAGAAGTACAGTGGCCTGGACGTGGGCACCGCCCTGCTCATCTCGGACGTGGCCATTGCGGCCGCCGCCCTCTTCGTCTTTGACGCCACGGCCGGCCTGTGCTCCCTTCTGGGCCTGGCCCTCAAGTCGGTGCTGGTGGACTCGGCCATCGAGTCCCTCAACCGCCGGAAGGCCTTCTTTGTCATCACCTCCGACCCGGAGCACGTCTGCGACTATGTGACCCACACCCTGGTGCGGGGCGCCACCGTCTGGACCGCTCAGGGCGCCTACACCCACGACGTCCACCATGTGGTGCTCACTGTCCTCTCCCGGGGCCAGGCGGTGGCCCTGCGCCGCCACCTGAAGCAGGTGGACCCCCACGCCTTTATGATCGTGGCCAACTCCAGCGAGATTTTCGGCAAGGGCTTCCTGCGGGCGTAGGGGCAGAACACCTATAGATCCATATACCCTGTACCGGGGCGGCGTTTGTGAATTTTCGATGAACGCCGCCCCGGTTTTCTTGCCTGTAGAGAAAAAAAGGTGTACACTAATGCTGTTTCGCCGGAACAGTCCGGCCACAACAAGGAGGAACGAGATATGAACTGGAAGAAACTCTTGTGCGCCGGACTGAGCGGCGCGCTTCTGGCCGGGGCCATGGCCGGTTGCAGCACGGCGGAGCCTCAGCCCACCCCCGCTGCCGACGACATCGCCTACCAGGCCACCGGCCTGAGCCGGGACACCGTGCTCTTCACCGTGGACGGCCGGGAGGTCACCGCCGACCAGTACCTGTACTGGCTGCTGACCAGCATCTCCACCGCTAAGAGCGCCGGCTATCTGGCCGACGACGAGGCCTGGGAGGAGGAGATCGAGGGCCAGCCCACCGCCGACTATCTGAAGGAGCAGGCCCTGGAGATCAGCAAGCTGTACGCCTCCGTGGCTAACCACGCCGATGAGGCGGGCATCGTGGTCACCGAGGATCAGCGGGCCGAGGCTGAGGAGCAGCTGGACCAGATGGGCGCCATGTATGAGGCCTACTACGGCCTGACCACCCAGGAGTGGCTGGACCAGCAGTGCATCAGCCGGGAGGGCTACCTGGGCCTGAACGACGCCTACTACCTGGTGTCCGGCCTGGAGGAGTCCCTGAAGGAGTCCGGCGAGCTGGACCCCACCGATGATGACATCCGGAACATGATCGATTCCGAGGGCATTTACAGCTGCAAGCACATCCTGCTGGCCTTCCCCCAGCACGACGACGGCTCCGATCCCACCGATGAGGAGAAGGCGGCCACCAAGGCGGAGGCCGACGCTCTGTACGCTGAGATCACTGGCGCCGCCGATCCCGCCGCCGCCTTTGACGCCGCCATGAATGAGAAGAGCGACGACGGCCGGGACGAGACCACCGGCGAACTGTATAAGCCTGAGGGTTACACCTTCCTGTCCACCGGCGCTATGGTGGACGGCAGCGGCTCCCTGGTCACCGAGTTCGTCACCGCCGGCACCGAGCTGGAGGTGGGCCAGATCAGCCAGCCCGTGGAGACCGACTACGGCTACCACATCCTGCTGCGGCAGGACGCCGACAACGAGGAGACCCGCACCGCCTACACCGACTACGCCATGAACCAGCTGCTGGACCAGTGGACGGCGGACGCCAAGGTAGAGACCACCGAGGCCTACGACAACCTGGACCCCAAGGCCTTCTACGACTTTATGATAAACATGGTCCTGGAGTGGCAGGAGGAGCAGCAGGCTGAGGCCGCCTCCCAGACTCCCGCCCCTGAGACCGAATCCCCCGCGGCGGAGCCTTCCGCCTCCCCCGCAGCCTGAGGCCCTTTTTCGCATCCCCACGCAGCAGCCCGGCTTTGTCCCGGCTGCTGCGTTTTTTATTCATTCTTTCAACTATAATTATTTAATTTAAAACAATAGTTTCTTGTAAAAATACTGAGTTGTGACACCCTATATCTATAGTTGGGATATCCTCAGATATGCGGGGTGGCTGCTGTGGAAAAACAAAAGAAAAAGCGGTGGCTGGGTGAAGTGGGCACACGGGTGTGGAACTCCCGCGCCCAGCTGAATATGAGCCGGGAACAGCTGGCCGAGCAGCTTGGCATTACAGCTCAGTACGTCAGCGACATTGAGCAGGGTAAAAAGTGTATGTCTATGTCTATTTTTGTCGAAATGAGCCAGGTGCTGGGGGTAGGCCTGGACTATCTGGCCCATGGCACCCTGCCGGAGGACCCGGCGGTGGACCGGCTGGAACGCCATCTGCGCCAGACCTCTCCCCTGGACCGGGAACTGGCTGCCCATATGCTTCTGCTGGCCCTGGAGGCGGCAGAGGCCATGGGCCCGGAGGAATAGGGCATGGCTGCCCACATTCGGGTGCTGGTGGCGGAGGACGACCCCGCCGCCCGGCGGCTGCTGAGCGAAGCCCTGCCCCGGCTGCCCGGGCTCTCCCTGTGCGGTGTGGCCGCCGACGGGCTGGAGTGCCTGGCCCTCATAGACCTGCTGCAGCCCGACGCGGTGCTGCTGGACCTGGTGATGCCCAACCTGGACGGGCTTGGGGTGCTGCGGGCCATGGGCCGGCGGCGGGATGGCCCTGTGGTGGTGGTCACCTCCCAGATCTCCCACCAGGGAGTGGTGGGGTGCGCCCTCTCCCTGGGCGCCAGCTACTATCTGGTCAAGCCGGTCAACGTCCAGGCCCTGCCGGAACTGCTCCAGTTCCTCTGCGGCGCGCCTCTGGAGCGTCAGGCTCTGGAACTGTTGTCCTCCATGGGAGCCTCCGGCCTGGGCATGAAGGCGGCCGCACGGGCCGCTGTGGTCCTCCATCAGCATCCCAACGCCCTGCTGAAGGAGGCCTACGCCCCTACCATTGCCGGTCAGCGCACCTGTTACGGCAGCGTGGAAAAGAACATCCGCTCCATGGTGGACAAGCTCCACGCCGCCGCCCGCCCGGCTTACATCGACCTGATGGGCGGCCTGCCGCCCCAGCGGCCCAGCAATCTGATCTTTCTTCGATGTCTGGCCCAGGCCCTGAACCAGGAGGGTGTGTAAATGGAAAATATTTCCCGTTCGACACCCTTAGGCCTCTTTTGCGGAAAAATATGGTAATCTATAGTCAGACCAACTACTTACCACCGCGAAGGAGGCGCTTTTATGCCGCTGCTACGTCGAAAGGGCCTGTTTGAAAGCAACCGGGTCCAGTTTATGCCCATCTCCGCCATCTCCCCCAATCCGGCCCAGCCCAGAAAGGTCTTTGCCCAGGACGGGCTGGAGGAATTGGCTGCCAGCATTAAGGAGCACGGGGTGCTTCAGCCCCTGTCGGTACGCCGGACAAGCACCGGGCTGGAACTGGTGTCGGGAGAACGCCGTCTGCGGGCCTCCAAGCTGGCGGGGCTCACCGAAGTGCCCTGTATTATTGTCAGTGTAGACGGGCAGGAGTCCTCCCTGCTGGCCCTGGTGGAAAATTTGCAGCGCCGGGACCTGGATTTTGTGGAGGAGGCCGCCGCCCTGTCCTCTCTCATTCAGACCTACCGGCTCTCCCAGGAGGAGGCCGCCAAACGGGTGGGCAAGTCCCAGTCCGCCGTGGCCAATAAGCTGCGGCTGCTGCGGCTCCCCCCTGCCGCCCTGTCGGTCCTCCGGGAGCACGGCTGCACCGAGCGCCACGCCCGGGCCCTTCTGAAATTGGACGACCCCGCCGCCCAGGAGGCGGCTGCCCGCTATGTGGCGGAGGAGGGCCTGACGGTGGCCAAGACCGAGCAATATGTGGAGGAGCTGCTCCACCCCGCCCCGGACAAGCCTGCCCGGAAAAAGCCCGCCTTTATTATTAAGGATGTGCGGCTCTTCCTCAACACCATCACCCGGGGGCTGTCTATTATGAAGAGCGCCGGGGTGAACGCCAACTGCAAGCGCCAGGAGACGGCGGACTCCATCCAGCTGACCATTACCATTCCCAAATCGTAGCTTTCCCTCTCTTTTGGAGTGTTTCACTGTTTCACGTGAAACACTCCCTCTTTTTTTATAGTGCCCTCGCGCCAGCACAGCTGCCGCGACCTACGCTAAAAATGTGCCACCGGCACATTTTCTTTACGCTGCGGCGTGAAACATCCGGTCTTTTTCTGTTTGACAATTTTAGCTTGTTTCACGTGAAACAACTTAAGGAACAACCATTCTTTTTCTTTTGCTGTTGAATTGCGTCAGGCAAGGGGATATAATAGAGCCTGAACCTTTACAAGAAAAAGGCAGGTGCGCTATGGCAAAAACCATCGCTATTGTAAATCAGAAGGGCGGGGTGGGCAAAACCACCACCTGCGTCAACCTGGCCGCCGCCCTGAAAAAGCTGGACCAGCGGGTGCTGGTCTGCGACTTTGATCCCCAGGCAAACACCACCTCCGGCTTTGGTGTGGACAAGACCATCTCCCCCAATATCTACGACGTACTCCTCAACGGCGCCGACGTACACAAGGCCGTGGTGTCCACCCCCTACGTGGATGTGATCCCCGCCAACAAGTCTCTGGCAGGCGCCACGGTGGAGATGATCACCGCCGACCACCGGGAGTATCTGCTGAAAAACGCCCTGGATACCCTGGAGACAGACTATGACTATATCTTCATTGACTGTCCCCCCTCTCTGGAGCTGCTCACCCTCAACGCCCTGTGCGCCGCCGATTCCGTGCTGGTACCGGTGCAGTGCGAATATTACGCACTGGAAGGACTGAGCGACCTGCTCTCCACCATCCGCATCGTCAAGCGGTCCCTCAACCCCAGAATCGGACTGGAGGGGGTCATCCTCACCATGTACGACGGGCGGACTAATCTGTCCATGCAGGTGGCGGAGGAGGTCAAGCGCCACTTCCCCGGTCAGGTGTACGCCACGGTAATCCCCCGCAACGTCCGTCTGTCCGAGGCCCCCAGCTTTGGCAAGCCCGTGCAGGCCTATGACCCCTATTCCCGGGGGGCCGAGGCCTATGGAGCCCTGGCGGCCGAGCTGCTGGAACACAACCAATTTTCCATCACCCGGGAAGAAAGGAGCGAATGACTATGGCATTGGAACGCGGCCTGGGCAGAGGCTTGGGCGCGCTGCTGGGTGACGCCGCCCTCCAGTCCCAGGAGGGTGGTTCCCTCTCCCTCCCCATCTCCCAAGTGGAACCCGGCCTGAAGCAGCCCCGGAAGCGGTTTGACGAGGAATCCCTCCAGGATCTGGCCGACTCCATCCGCACCCACGGGGTCATTCAGCCCCTCACCGTGCGGCGGCTGGCCTCGGGCTACTATCAAATTATCGCGGGCGAACGCCGGTGGCGGGCCGCTAAGCTGGCGGGCCTCACCGAAATTCCCGCCGTTATTATTGAGGCCGACGACCGGAAGGTCATGGAGCTGGGCCTCATTGAAAACCTCCAGCGGGAGGACCTGAACCCGGTGGAAGAGGCCAACGGCTACAAAGTCCTGATGGACGAGTACGGCCTCACCCAGGAGGAGGTGGCCCAGCGGGTAGGCAAATCCCGCCCGGCGGTAGCCAACGCCCTGCGTCTGCTGGCCCTCCCCGACCCCGTCCACCAGCTGCTGGAGGAGGGCAAGCTGTCCGCCGGACACGCCCGGGCCATTCTGGCCGCCCCCACCGGCGAGCTGCAAAAGAAGCTGGCCCAGAAGGTCATTGCCGAGGATCTCAGCGTCCGGCAGACCGAGGCCCTGGCCAAGCGGCTGGCAGCCGGCGAAAAAGAGCCCCCCTCTCCCCCGCCCGGCCCCGACCTGACCATCTACCTGCGGGCGGCGGAAAAATCCCTGGCCGCCCGGTTTGGCCGCAAAGTCAGCATTATCAGCGGTAAGAAAAAGGGTAAAATAGAACTGGAATACTATAATCCGGAGGATCTGAATACGCTGCTGGACCTGCTGGAACAGCTGCCTTCCTCCAATCAGGGAGGTGCCGACCTTTGAGCAAACCCGATCCCGAAAAGCAGGAGCGCAGCCGCCTCCAGCACGAGGCCGAGCATGAAAAGCCAACCAAGCGCAACCCGGTGCTCTTCTATCTGATGATCCTGTTTGCAGCGGCCTTTTTGCTGCTGCTCATGTCCTTCCTCATGCAGCGTCGGGCCAATCAGGAGGCCATCGATAACCTGCAGGAGACCTCCAACTCCGCCACCCAGTCCCTGCAAAATACCATTGCCCAGAATGAGACCCTGACCAAGCAGGTGGAAGATCTGCAATCCGCTGTCTCCGGCAACCAGCAGACCATCCGGGATCAGGAGGACCGTCTGGAGGAGCTGGAGCAGGAGAACGAGGAGCTGACCAAGAGCACCCAGGCCATGGACTGGTTCTGGCAGATCAACGAAGCCTATGTGCGGGGCCGCTACACCCAGGCCCGCACCCTCATTGAGGATATGGGCGAAGAGCTGCCGGAGTACCTGCCCAAGGAGAGCATCACCGACAACGACCGCTTCTCCCCCTACGACCGCTATCAGGAGATCTACGAAGCCCTTTATTAAGGGGTATTGTTTCACGTGAAACAGCAGGCGGCAGAAAGCCCCCTGCCCCCTCTTCCCCATCAATTATCAGAAAGGTTGTATCACACCATGCTGGATATCAAGTTTGTTCGTGAGAACCCCGAGATCGTCAAGGAAAACATCAAGAAGAAGTTCCAGGACGAGAAGCTGCCCCTGGTGGACCAGGTCATCGCTCTGGACGCTGAGAACCGCAAGACCATCCAGGAGGCCCAGGACCTGCGTACCGCCCGCAACGCCAAGAGCAAGCAGGTGGGCGTGCTGATGGGCCAGTCCAAGAAGGACCCCTCCAAGCTGGCCGAGGCCGAGTCGCTGAAGGCCGAGGTCAAGGCGGACGCCGACCGTCTGGCCTTCCTGGAGAACCGGGAGACCGAGCTGGCCGGGGAGATCCGTAAGATCATGCTGGTCATCCCCAACATCATCGACCCCTCCGTGCCCATCGGCCCCGACGACTCCTGCAATGTGGAGGTCCAGCGCTTTGGCGAGCCCGTCACCCCCGACTATGAGATCCCCTACCACACTCAGATTATGGAGTCCTTCGACGGCATCGACATGGACGCCGCCGGCCGGGTGTCCGGCAACGGCTTCTACTATCTGATGGGCGACATTGCCCGCCTCCACGAGGCTGTGCTGGCCTACGCCCGTGACTTTATGATGGACAAGGGCTTCACCTTCTGCGTGCCCCCCTTCATGATCCACGGCAACGTGGTGGAGGGCGTTATGTCCCAGACCGAGATGGACGCCATGATGTACAAGATCGAGGGCGAGGACCTGTATCTGATCGGTACCTCCGAGCACTCCATGATCGGCAAGTTCATCGACCAGATCATTCCCGAGGAGAAGCTGCCCCAGACCCTCACCTCCTACTCCCCCTGCTTCCGCAAGGAGAAGGGCGCTCACGGCATTGAGGAGCGGGGCGTGTACCGCATCCATCAGTTCGAGAAGCAGGAGATGGTGGTTGTCTGTAAGCCCGAGGACTCCATGAAGTGGTACGAGCAGATGTGGCGCTACTCCGTGGAGCTCTTCCGCTCCCTGGACATCCCCGTCCGTCAGCTGGAGTGCTGCTCCGGCGACCTGGCCGACCTGAAGGTCAAGTCCTGCGATATCGAGGCCTGGTCTCCCCGTCAGCAGAAGTACTTCGAGGTTTGCTCCTGCTCCAACCTGGGCGACGCCCAGGCCCGTCGCCTGAAGATGCGCGTCAAGGGCGAGAAGGGCACCTACCTGCCCCACACCCTGAACAACACCGTGGTGGCTCCTCCCCGTATGCTCATCGCCTTCCTGGAGAACAACCTCCAGGCCGACGGCAGCGTGAAGATTCCCGAGGTCCTGCGCCCCTACATGGGCGGCAAGGAAGTGCTGGTGCCCAAGCACTAATGAACGCAGGGTCGGCCCTTGTGGCCGCCCGCACAGAATAAAGGAGTACCAAATGTCCGCAAAAGAGAAAACCAAAGGCTTTATGGCCGAGTTCCGCAAGTTTATTGCCCGGGGCAACGTGATGGATCTGGCTGTCGGCGTCATCATCGGCGGCGCCTTCAAGACCATCGTGGATTCCCTGACCAACGACATCCTCATGCCCTTCGTGGGCCTGTTCATCGGCGAGTCCACCTTCGCCGCCCTCACCTTCCAGCTGGGAGGCGCCACCATCGCCTTCGGCAGCTTTATCCAGGCGGTGGTCAACTTCCTCATCATGGCCTTTGTCATCTTCTGTCTGGTGAAGGGCATCAACCGCTTCCACCGCAAAAAGGAGGAGGCCGCCGAGACCGCTCCGGCAGAGCCCGTGCTCACCACCCAGGAGCAGCTGCTCACCGAGATCCGTGACCTGCTGAAGGAGCAGAACCATGACTGACCGGCCCGACAACAACACCAACCGGGAGGAGCGGGAACCCTACGTTCCCGCCTCCCCGGTCAAGCGCATTATGGCCTGGGTGGGCATTGTCTATATGGTGGGTTTTGTGATCCTCAACGTGTACCCCTTCTTCAACCAGGGGAACTACCTCACCGGCATCGCCCCCCTCTTCGCCTGCCCCGGCATTGCCGGCATCTTCGCCATTTCCCTCTATCTGGCCCGCCACCCGGACAGCACCTATTCCCGGAAAGTGTCCATGGCCATTCTGGCGGTAATTTGCGCCGTGGGCTTCGTGGTAAGCCTGGTGCTGGGTGTGCCTCCCCTGCTGGCCAACTTCGGTATCTGAATGGAACAAGCCCCGGGACGTTGCGTCCCACCGTGAAACGGAGGTAAGCGCTATGAAACGACTGCTCTCCCTGCTCGTGACCGGTTCTCTGCTTGTAACGCCTGCCCTGGCCGCCCAGACCGGCGTGAAGGACTCCTTCCCCGCTGTGCGGGAGCCCGCCTCCTTCGCAGACGTGGCCAGCGGCAGCTGGTATACCGACGCCGCCGGGCTGTGCTATGCCACCGGCCTGCTCAACGGCACCGGCAGCGGAAACTTCTCCCCCAGCCGCTCCGTCACCATCGGCGAGGCAGCCACCCTGGCCGCCCGCATCCACCATATCCTGAACGGCGGGGACGGCACTCTGCCCGAAGCCCCCGAAACCTGGGGGCAGCTCGTCCTCACCCGGGCCGATGGCACCTCCGTCGGCCTCCACGAAAACAGTGACACCGGCTTCTGGCTGGATGAAAAGAGTCTCCAGCTCTGTTTCAATCTGGATGAGAGCTGGAAAGCCGCCCACGGCCAGGCCGTCACCCTCACCCTCAACGGTACCAGCTACACCGGCACCCTCAATCGGCAGACCCAGAGCTGGAAGCCGCCGTTTTACTTCCAGCCTGACTTCCACAGTCAGAACTACCAGCAGTATTACGATGATCTGTGGGACGCCCTGTGGCGGCCCGCTCCCGGCAACTGGAGCCGAAACACCGCCTACTATCTGGAGATGGTGCTCCATACCGGTCCCAACCAGGTCAACGATCTGGGCACAACCGCCACCCGGCTGGACTTTGTAAAGCTGCTCTCTCTGGTGTCCGGCGATCTGCTGGAGCCCATCAACGACATCACCGACTTCCCCGACGCCACCGAGGAGACCAAAGATGTGGTCCTCCCCTTCTATCAGGCGGGCATTCTCACCGGTACCGACGACTACGGCACCTTCCGGGCCAACGGTACCCTGAGCCGGGCGGAGATGGCCACCATGGCGGCCCGGCTCATCCGGCCGGAGCTGCGCCAGGAATTCACCCTCAAGACGGTGGACGACAGCCGCTATACCCTTACTGCCCTGGATCTGAAGGGCGGTCAGGCCGAGGGCAGCTGGTCCACCTCCTCCCTGCTCCCTGTGACCTACGAGGACCACTGGGCCCTGTACCGTGCCGACGGCAGCTGGTACACCCCGGAGGAGGGCATGGTGTTCCTGGACGCCAACGAGGACGGCCTGGTGATGATGCAGGCCGCTGACGATAGCTACGCCGTGGCGGACAGCACCAAGGACTGGGCCGCCGTTCCCTTTATCCCCAACTGGTCCTGCAAGCTGCTGGGAGACGGTTTGTTTATCAGCCAGGCGTCCTACGGGGCCGATCCCATCCTCCACGACCGGACCGGCGCCTCCATTGCCACCCTCACCGGCGGCGGCCACTGGGACGTGCTCAGCGACGGACTGGCCCCCTGCCTGGATGAGAGCGCCCGGCTGTACGGCTTTGTGAACACCAAGGGCCAGTGGGTCATCCCGGCCCAGTACAACAGCGTGGAGCACTTTGCCGACGGCTATGCCATGGTCCGGAAGGACAGCGGCTGGGGCGTCATCGACACCACCGGCAAACTGGTGATCCCCTGCTCCTATCCCCAGCTCCGCCACCGGGGCGGCCCCTACTTCTACAGTTCCGCCGTGGGGGCGTCCGACGGCATCTGGCTCACCGCCGACGGCTCCGCCGTACCTGCCGCCGCCTCCTCCTACAACGGCCAGAACATCACCCTCACCGGAAACTACTTCCCCTGCGGCACCTACTACCTGGACCGGAACTTCCAGCCCGTCACCCCCCAGATCTTCGACTGGACCGGGCCGGTGGATGAAAACGGGCAGGCCTTCGTGGGTATGAACGGCGCCACCTACCGGATCACTCTGAAGTAAGGGCCGGTTTTCCACATTCTCTCCCCTCTTGGGGGAAAAGTATCTGAAAAAGGAGTCACATCCATGGCCGACGAGAAAAACACCACCCAGACTTCCACCTCCTTCTGTCTGGACGCCCAGCTGCCCCGCATTCAGCAGGGGCTGGATACCCAGGGCATCCATACGCCGGGGGGCGCGGAAGCCCTGGCCCAATACGGCGCCATGCTGCTGGAGCAGAATCAGGTCATGAATCTGACCGCCATCACCGATCCCGACCAGGTGGTGGACCTCCACTTCCTGGACTGCGCCGCCCTGCTCACCATTGGCGAGGATTTTAAAAACAAGACCCTCATCGACGTGGGCACCGGCGCCGGGTTCCCCGGTATGCCCCTGAAAATCCTGGAGCCCACTTTGAAGGTCACTCTGCTGGACAGTCTGGGCAAACGGGTCAACTGGTTGGAAACTGTGTGTAAAGCACTTTCCCTTGACGAAATTGCCTGTCTCCACGCCCGAGGCGAGGAGCAGGCCCATCAGGAGGGCTTCCGGGACAGCTTTGACTTCGCCGTGTCCCGGGCGGTGGCCTCTCTGGAGCTGCTCAGCGAACTGTGCCTGCCCTATGTGAAGGTGGGCGGCAAGTTCCTGGCCATGAAGAGCGTGGACAGCGGCGACGAGGTGGACAAGGCCTCCCGGGCCATCGCCAAGCTGGGAGGCCGCCTGCTGCCCCGGGTGGATTACGAGATCCCGGGTACCGGCGTCACCCACCGGGTGGTGGTGGTGGAGAAGGTCTCCCCCACCCCCAAGGGCTATCCCCGCCGGTGGGCCAGAATGCAGAAAACCCCGCTTTAACCCGAGATTTTGTGCATATATGACTAAGTTAAGCATTGCGTCTGACGAAATAATGTGTTATTCTAATCTTGTATGTCGGGAGTGAACCTATGTCCACAGCAATCGTTATCACTTCAGGGAAAGGCGGCACAGGAAAGACCTCCCTCACCGGCGGCGTAGGCTCCTGCCTGGCCGCTCTGGGACATCAGGTCCTGTGCATCGATATGGATATCGGCCTGAGGAACCTGGACCTGAATCTGGGCCTCAGCGACCGGGCCCTGATGGACTTTACCGACGTGCTCTGCGGACGCTGTCCGCTGGAGCGGGCGGCAGTCCCCCACCCGGTGATCCAGGGTCTGAACCTGATCACCGCACCGGTGAACCTGCCCGACGAACCCCTCAGCGAGTACGCCATGCGGGATCTGGTCCGCCAGGCCAAGCAGAAGTACGACTATATTTTGATGGACTCCCCCGCCGGACTGGGCGAGGGCTTCCGGCTGGCCTGCTGTGCCGCGGACCGGGCCATCGTGGTCTCCACCACCGATTCCTCCGCCCTGCGGGACGCACAGCGCACCGTGTCGGTGCTGCGCAAGCAGCTGCCCCAGCTCCACCTGGTGGTCAACCGGGTGCAGCCCAAGATCCTGCGGCGGCTCCACACCACCATTGACGACGCCATGGATACCGCCGGTCTGCCCCTGCTGGGCATCGTGCCGGAGGACCCCCAGGTCATCCTCAGCGCCAACCGGGGAGAACCCCTCATCCTGTGCGCCAGCCGAGGGGCTGCCATCGCCTACTTAAACATTGCCAAGCGGCTGACGGGACAAAAAGTCCCCCTGATGAAGCTTCGAGCCTGATATCTCGAAAGGAAGAGAAGGTGTAGTATGAATATCGCGTTGATGAGCCACGATCGAAAAAAAGAGCTGATGGTGCAATTCTGTATTGCGTACTGCGGCATCCTGTCCAAGCACACGATCTGCGCCACCAACACAACAGGCCGTCTGGTGGCGGAGGCTACCGGTCTGCCCGTCCAGCTCTTCCTGTCCCACGAGCACGGCGGCAGCCAGCAGATCGGCGCCCGCATCGCCTACAATGAGATCGATATGGTGCTCTTCTTCTCCGATCCTCAGTCCAACGATCTGGACGCGGACCTGAAGTATATCACCCGCCTGTGCGACCAGTACAACATCCCGGTTGCCACCAACGTGGCCACCGCTGAGATGTTGATTCATGGTCTGGAGCGGGGCGATCTGGATTGGAGAGACATCATCAATCCCAAGACCAAACCTTTTACCGCCTAAACAGCAAACCATCGCCCCGCTCCAGCACGCCGCCCCGGCGGCGCGGCGGCTCATGCCGCCGAAGGCCGGCGGAATTCACTTCCGGCCGCCGCATCTGAAATCACTGGGGTCCCCGCACGATGGATACCATCGGGTGGGGCGCGGGGCGACCTTGATTGGAGAGACATCATCAATCCCAAGACCAAGCCTTTTACCGCGTGATTTGAAACGGGCGGTCCCTGCGGGCCGCCCGTTTTATTGCCGCAAAGCGTGGAAAAGGATTGACTTTTCCCCCTTTTCGGGATAATATCGTAAGAGCTGAAACCGCAATGACGGAGCAAGTACCGCTCACACCGCCGCACCAGAGAAGGGTCCCCTGGCTGGAAGGACCTGCGGCAGGCGGCCGGGAGACGGCTCCACCAGCGGGCCCGGAGACGGGCGCGGTCCCCTTCCCGCAACAGAAGGCCAGAGGGCGCTTTTTAAGCGCCGAACATGGGTGGCACCACGAAAGCAGGCGCTTTCGTCCCGTGACAAGGGACGAGAGCGCCTTTTTGCGGATATCCGCCCTCACCGAGCCAAAATCCCAAATGTTACGATACAAAGGAGCATCACTATGGCCCAGATCAAACCCCGTACCCTGTCCGGCTTTATGGAGCTGCTGACCCCAGCGGGTCGGTGACCCGCCGGGGGCCCCGGATTTGATTCAAATAGGCCGAACTGAATTCGGCCTATTTCAAGGTTTTGCTGCGCAAAACGCTTGACGCCGCACCTGCGGCGTTGGCAGGCAGCAGCCTCTATTACTCTACAAAGGAGCATCACTATGGCCCAGATCAAACCCCGTACCCTGTCCGGCTTTATGGAGCTGCTGCCTGCCCGCCAGGTGCAGTTCGACCGGATGGTGGACATCCTCCGCAAGAGCTACTCCCTCTACGGCTTCACCCCCCTGGATACCCCGGCCATCGAGGCCAGCGAGGTGCTGCTGGCCAAGGGCGGCGGCGAGACCGAGAAGCAGATCTACCGCTTCACCAAGGGCGACAGCGACCTGTCCCTCCGCTTTGACCTGACCGTGCCTCTGGCCAAGTACGTGGCCCTCCACCAGAACGAGCTCACCTTCCCCTTCCGCCGGTTCCAGATCGGCAAGGTGTACCGGGGTGAGCGGGCTCAGAAGGGCCGCTACCGGGAGTTCTATCAGGCCGATATCGACGTCATCGGCGACGGCGCCCTGGACATCACCAACGAGGCCGAGATCCCCTCCATCATCTACAAGACCTTCACCGCTCTGGGTCTGAAACGCTTCAAGATCCGGGTGAACAACCGGAAGGTGCTCAACGGCCTCTTTGCCCTGCTGGGCCTGGAGGAGCAGGCCGGCGACGTGATGCGCACCATCGACAAGCTGGAGAAGATCGGCCCCGAGAAGGTGAAGGCCATCCTGGTGGACGACTTTGCCGTGGCCGCCGACACCGCCGACACCCTGCTGGGCCTGCTGGCGGCTGAGGACCCCATGGCCGCTCTGGAGCCCTTCAAGGGCAAGAACGAGCTCTTCGACCTGGGCGTGTCCGAGCTGGAGACCGTGGTCAAGTATATGTCCGCCTACGGCGTGCCGGAGGACCACTTTATGGTGGATCTCACCATCGCCCGCGGCCTGGACTACTACACCGGCACCGTGTATGAGACCGTCATGCTGGACCACCCCGAGGTGGGCTCCATCTGCTCCGGCGGCCGGTACGACAACCTGGCCGAGTACTACACCGACAAGCAGCTGCCCGGCGTGGGCATCTCCATCGGCCTGACCCGGCTGTTCTCCGTGCTGGAGGCCCAGGGCTACCTGAACGAGGAGCTGCTCACCGCCCCCGCCGACGTGCTCATCCTGCCCATGACCGAGGACCTGTCCGCCGCCATCTCCTTCGCCACCACCCTGCGGGACGCCGGCATCCGGGCCCAGCTCCACTGCGAGAAGAAGAAATTCAAGCAGAAGCTGTCCTACGCCGACAAGCTGTCCATCCCCTACGCCGCCTTCCTGGGTGAGGACGAGATTGCTCAGGGTAAGGTGACCGTGAAGGACCTGACCACAGGCGAGCAGCAGACCGTGACTCCCGCTGAGGCGGTGGCTCTGGTCCAGGCCGGTCTCACCGCCCGGTCCGCCGGCGCTCCCATCCGGGACAAGGACTGAATGGAACTTTCCCCCTTTCAAGCCGTCTATAAAAGACGAACCTTTGAGATTTGACAAGGAGGAATTTTTCCATGAAAAAGCTTGCCGCTCTGATTCTGTCCGCCGCCCTGCTGGTGGGCTCCGCCGCCGCCATCTCCCCCGAGGAGGCCTTCCCCAAGGTCAACGAGTACCCCGGCTTCATTGATGTGGAGGCCGGTTCCTGGTACGAAGATCCCGCCCGCATCTGCGCCGAGGTGGGACTGATGCAGGGCACGGGCCACGCCTTTGCCCCCTTCCAGATCCTCACCGTGGGCGAGGTGGCCACCATCGCCGCCCGCATGAACGAGGCCATCACCGGAGACCCTATCCCCATGGCCACCCCCAAGCCCGGCGAGACCCTGCCCTGGTATTTCTCCTATGTGAAGTACCTGGAGGATCTGGGCATTGACGTGCCCGACCCCACCAAGCAGGCCACCCGTCAGGAGTTTGTGTCCATCCTGGCCGCTGTGGTGCCCGAGGAGATGCTCTCCCCCATCAACACCATCACCACCCTGCCCGACACCAAGGACGAGGCGGTGCTGCGCTTCTACAACGCGGGCATCCTCACCGGCGTGGACGACTGGGGCACCTTCGCTGCCAATAACAGCCTGACCCGTGCGGAGACCGCCGCCATGGTGGCCCGTGTGGCCCGCACCGACCTGCGCCAGACCTTCACCCCCGCCGACTACACCCCCTTCACCGCCGCCGGTTTCAAGCCCTCTGACGTGCTGTTCACCAACGGCACCACCGCCGGGGCCTATCTGCCCTATGTGCAGGAGCTGATCGACGGCCTGGAGGCCGACTGCGCCGCCGCCGGCATGGAGTTCAACTGGTTCAACACCGTGGACGGCGTCACCTTCCTGGACTACGTGAAGAACACCGCCCTCACTCACTTCGGTGTCACCGCCAAGCAGGGCACCGAAGCGTACAAGAACTTCGACGTGCAGGTGTACTACAGCAAGGTCATCGACCTGCGGGGTTAATTGCAAACAAGGGCAAAAACCCAGCTATTTTGTAATATAGAAAAGAAATAATACAATCTGGAGTTGATTTCACATGGCTAATGTCAAAACCGCCTACCGCACCCACACCTGTGGGGAGCTCCGCATGGAGCAGGTAGGCCAGACCGTCACTCTGGCGGGCTTCCTGGAGAACTTCCGTGAGGTGGGCGCCAGCCTGGGCTTCGCCGTCCTGCGGGACTTCTACGGCACCACCCAGGTGGTGGCCGAGACCGAGGAGATGGTCAAGACCATCAAGGCTCTGAACAAGGAGTCCACCATTGCCGTCACCGGCGTGGTGCGGGAGCGTGACTCCAAGAACCCCAAGCTGCCCACCGGCGACATCGAGGTGGTACCCGAGAAGATCGAGGTGCTGGGCCGCTGCCGCCACAACGAGCTGCCCTTCCAGATCAACCGCAGCCGCGAGGCCGACGAGACCCAGCGTCTGAAGTACCGCTACCTGGATCTCCGCAACCCCGCCGTCAAAAACAACATCATCCTCCGCTCCCAGGTGGTGGCCGCCCTGCGGCAGGCCATGACCGCCCAGGGCTTTATGGAGATCACCACCCCCATTCTGACCGCTTCTTCTCCGGAAGGCGCCAGAGATTATCTGGTACCCAGTAGAAAACACCCCGGCAAGTTCTACGCCCTGCCCCAGGCCCCCCAGCAGTTCAAGCAGCTGCTGATGGCCTCCGGCTTCGACAAGTACTTCCAGATCGCCCCCTGCTTCCGGGACGAGGACGCCCGGGGCGACCGCTCCCCCGGCGAGTTCTACCAGCTGGATATGGAGATGGCCTTTGCCGGTCAGGAGGACGTGTTCGCCGTTCTGGAGCAGGTGCTCCCCCCCATCTTCGCCCAGTACGGCACCTACAACGTGGCCTCTGAGGCCCCCTTCAAGCGGATCTCCTATCTGGAGGCCATGGACAAGTACGGCTCCGATAAGCCCGACCTGCGCATCGACCTGACCGTCACCGACGCCACCGAGGTGCTGGCAAACTGCGGCTTTGGTCCCTTCGAGGGCAACACCGTCAAGGCCATTGTGGTGTCCGGCTTTGAGGGCACCCGCAAGCAGATCGACGGCATCTGCAACGAGGTGGAGGTCCAGTCCGGCAATAAGGCCTACTGGTTCCGCCTGGATGAGAAGGGCGAGATCGTGGGCGGCATCGCCAAGTTCGTCCAGCCCATCAAGGACGCCGTGGTGTCCGCTCTGGGCCTGGAGCCCGGCTGCTTCGTGGGCCTCACCGCCGGCAAGCTGCTCACCGCTCAGAAGACCGCCGGCGTGCTCCGCTCTAAGCTGGGCAACTTCTGCCCCAACCACATGGACAAGGAGCGCTATGAGTTCTGCTGGATCGTGGACTTCCCCATGTACGAGATCGGCGAGGAGTCCGGCGAGCTGGAGTTCTGTCACAACCCCTTCTCCATGCCCAACGGCGGCCTGGAGATCCTGAAGAAGGCCGCTGCCGGCGAGGTGGACCCCCTGTCCATCACCGCCTTCCAGTACGACCTGGTGTGCAACGGCGTGGAGCTGTCCTCCGGCGCCGTCCGGAACCACGACCCCGAGATCATGATTGAGGCCTTCCAGCTGGTGCGGCTGGGCGAGGAGGACGTGAAGGCCAAGTTCCCCGCCATGTACAACGCCTTTACCTACGGCGCTCCCCCCCACGCGGGCATCGCCCCCGGCGTGGACCGTATGGTCATGCTGCTGGCCGGCGAGGACTCCATCCGTGAGATCATCCCCTTCCCCATGAACAAGAACGCCCAGGACCTGATGATGGGCGCTCCCTCTTTCGTCACCGACGCCCAGCTCAACGAGCTGAACATCGTGTGCACCAAAAAGGAAGAGGTCGAGTAAAGCGCCCATCATCAGGGGCCCCGCACAGCGGGGCGCGCTTTGCGCGTACAAGCGTTTTCGCCTGTGGCGAAAACCTTGGCGCAGGCGGAATTCACTTCCGCCGAGCAAGTAAAATCATCCCTGGGTCCCCGGACAGCCCAGGCTGTCCGGGATCTGGGCGCTCCCTCCTTTGTGACCGACGCCCAGCTCAACGAGCTGAACATCGTGTGCACCAAGAAAGAGGACGAGGAATAAAACCAAACAGAACGGCCCCCACCGGATATGCTCCGATGGGGGCCGTTTTTCATTTTATTTCTTGCCCAACAGCTCCATGCCCACCTGGCGGCCCAGCTCCTCGGCCTGGGCGGTGACGGTGTCCACGATCTCATGGACGTAGTCGCAGTTGCCGCACAGGGAGGCCCAGCCCGGCAGCTTACCCCCCAGCCCCGCCAGCAGCTCCCGCTCGGGGATAAGGCCCAGGGCGGTAATGAGGGTGTCGCAGGCCACCTGCTCCTCCTTGCCGCTGTCCAGATGGCGGAGGGTGACGCCGGTAAGCCGCCCCTCCCCGTGGAGGCGGGTAACGGTGGTCCGGGTCATCAGGGGGATGCGGTGCTCCAGCAGACAGGAGCGGTAGTTGCGTACCATGCCGCCGCAGCTCCCCTTCTGCTCCACCACCCCCAGCACCTGGCAGCCCTCCAGCACGAACCGGCGGGCCATGATAAGGCCCAAATCCCCGCTCCCCAGCACCAGCACCTTTCTCCCCGGCCGCCAGTGGCGCAGGTTGATCATCCGCTGGGCCTCACCGGCGGTAAACACCCCGGCGGGCCGGGTGCCGGTGACGGGGAGAGAACCGATGGTCTTTTCCCGGCAGCCGGTGGCCAGAATGAGCCGCCGGAAGGCCACCGGCTCATACCCGCCGGGGCCGGACAGCTCCGCCGTCCGCCGCTGGGACAGGGAGAGCACGGTGGTGTTGAGGCGCACGCTCACCGCCGCCCCCTCCATCTGGGCCACAATGCGCCCGGCGTACTCCGGCCCGGTGAGGTCCCGGTGGAAGTAGCCCAGGCCGAAGCCCTGGTGGATGCACTGGGGCAAAATGCCCCCCAGCCGCTCCTCCCGGTCCACCAGCAGCACCGAAACCGGTCCCGCGCCCGCGGCGGCCAGTGCGGCGGACATCCCCGCCGCGCCGCCGCCCACCACCAACAGATCAACCTTCTCCATGCCGTCCTCCTGTCAGCAGCCGGGAACCCGGCCCGTCCTTTTGCAGATCCTCCGGGGGCACCCCCAGCATCCGGGCCATAAGAGCCATGATCCGGTCCCCGCAGAAGGCCCCCTGGCACCGGCCCAGGCCGGCGCCTGTCCGCCGCTTCACCCCGTCCAGGGTGACCGCTCCCCGGCGGATGGCGTCCCGCACCTCCCCCTCGGTGATGCCGCCGCACCGGCACAGAATGCGGCCATAGGCCGGGTCCCGGGCCACCAGCGCCGCCCGGGCCTCCCGGGTCAGCTCGCGGGGCCGTACCGGCGCTTTTCGCTCTGGCCGGAAGGTGGAGTCCAGTTCCCCCTTCCCCAGCTGGTCCGCCACCTGGGGGGCCAGCCAGGCCCCCAGGGCCTGGGCGCAGGTGAGGCCGGGGGTCTTGATGCCGATAAGGCTCCACAGCCCTCTGGCGGGATTGGTGACGGTGAAATCGTGGATGCTCTGGGCCCGCACCACATTGTAGGGCTTGGGCCGCACCCCGGCAAAGGAGCGGATGGTAAGCTCCAGATCCAGCTCGGGGGCCACCTGGGCCGCCAGCTGGCGCAGCTTGGCCAGGCCCGCCTCAGTGGTGGCGGACAGAGACCCCACCCCCGGCTGCTCCGAGGGACCCAGCAGCAGCTTGCCGTCCAGGGTGGGCACCATGGTCAGGCCCTTGCCCTTCTCCTCCGGCTCATGGAAGATGACATGATTGACATAGTGGCCCGCCCCCTGGTCCAGGATCAGGTAGTCCGCCTTCTCGGGGGTAATGCGTACCGTGGGCGGAGCGGCCAGCTCCTGGACCTGGTCGGCGTGGAGGCCGCAGCAGTTGACCACCGCTGCCGCCCACAGCTCCCCCCGGAGGGTGACCACCCGCCAGCCCCCGTGTTCCGGCAGCAGGTCGGTGACCGGGGCGTTGAACCAGGGGGTGACGCCGTTGGCCAGGGCGTTCTCCCAGGCGGCATAGCACAGCTCCCAGGGGTCGGTCACCCCGGTGTCGGGGGCGTAGAGGGCGGAGGACACGCCGGGGGCCAGCCCCGGCTCCCACTCCAGGGCCGCCCGGCCCGACATAAGTTTGAGGCCCTCCACCCCGTTCTCCATGCCCTGGATCATCTTCCGCTGTAATGTCTGGTCGGCGTTGGGCCCGTAACTTACCATTAAGGAGCCCCGCCGGGCGAAGGGCACCCCCAGCTCCCGGCACAGGTCCCCGAAGCCCTTACAGGCCGCCACGCACAGCCGGGTCTTGAGGGTGCCCGGCTTGGTGTCGCAGCCGGTATATACAATGGCGGTGTTTGCCCGGGAAATGCCGGTACACACGTCCTCCCTGGCCTCCACCAGAGCCACCTTCAGGGGGTGGCGGCGCAGCTCCCGGGCCATAAAGCAGCCCAGCAGCCCGCCGCCCAGTACCGCCACGTCGTAGCGCTCCATGGTCCATCCTCCTCTCTTAATGTGCCCCTTTAAAAATGCCGCCGCACCCGGCCGGGCTGGTCAATGGTGTAGCCCCCCAGCTGTTCCAGCCGTTCCCGGAAAGCCGGGCTTTGCAGCACCTCCAGCAGGGCCTCCACCGCCGGGGTGCCCCAGGCGTAATCGGGGATGAGCAGGTCGTACTGCTCCACGCACACCGGCAGAAAATCCAGGTCATACAGCCGGGCGGCGGACAGGATGCCCATGCCCGCGTCGGCGGTGCCGGCGGCGATCTGGGCGGCCACCGAGGTGTGGGTCAGCTCCTCCCGGTCGTAGCCGTACACGGCGGCGGGGTCGATGCCCTCCTTCCGGCACAGGTAGTCGGCCAGAATACGGGTGCCCGACCCCTTCTGCCGGTTGACATACCGCAGGCCGGGCTTGGTGATGTCCCCAAAGCCCTTGATACCCAGAGGATTGCCCTTGGCCACCATCAGGCCCTGGGTGCGGCCCACACACTCCACCTGATATACCCCTCCGTGGGGGAAATACTTCTCCAGATAGGAGGTGTTGTAGCTGCCGTCGGCCTCGTCCAGCAGGTGGCACCCCGCCCCGTGGGCCTCCCCCCGGCGGAGGGCCATAATGCCCCCCATGGAGCCCACATGGGTGGAGCTCATGTACAGGTGGGGGTAAGTCTGGTGGAGCAGGTCGGCCACCTCGTCCAGCAGGGGGTCGTGGCTGCCCATCATTACCAGAGTGCGCTCCAGCTCCTCCCGGGGCCGCAGGAGAGAGACGGTGACCCTCTCCCCCGCCTCCAGGCCCTCCTTGCCCTGGGGGATGTCCAGGATGCCGTCGGCCTTCAGGAAGGAGGACACCACCCCGGTCCCACGGGCCAGCGGGGAGGCCACCAGCTGATCCCCCACCTGGCCCAGACGCACCCGAACAAACTCCCGGTATTTCAGCCCCGACACCACCCGCCGGGCCAGCACCGCCTCCGCCTGCTCCCGGGCGGGGGCTTTCTTGCCGGTCCAGCTTTCAATCAGGGGGCGGAGCAGGTGCTCCAGCACCAGAATGCCGCTGACCGGGTAGCCGGGCACCCCCAGCACGGGCACCGGGCCTCTCCGGCCCAGAATGGCGGGCTTGCCGGGGCGGATGGCCAGCCCGTGGCACAGCACCTCCCCCACCGTGCCAATGACGGCGGCGGAATAGTCCTCCCGGCCCGCCGACGACCCGGCGTTGAGCACCACCAGGTCGCACTCCTCTGCGGCCCTGGTGAGGGCGTCAGTGAGGTCAGCCTTGTTGTCCTTCACGATGGGGTAGGTCCTGGCTGTACCGCCCCACTCCACGATCATGGCGGAGAAGATGGAGGAGTTGAACTCCAGCACGTCCCCCGGCTGGGGGTGGTCGGTGGGGGGCACCACCTCGTCCCCGGTGGGGATGATCCCCACCACCGGGCGGGTGAACACCTCCACCGCCAGCACGCCACCGGCGATCATGGCCCCGATGGCGGCCGGGGTAATGGAGGTATGGGTGGGGAGGAGCATCTCCCCGGCGCACACGTCCTCCCCAATCTGCCGGATGTGCTGCCAGGGGGCGGCGGCCTCATGGAGGACGGCCTTCTCCCCCTCCCACAGCACGTCCTCAATCATCACCACCGCGTCCTCCCCCTCGGGCAGGGGGTCACCGGTGTCCACCACCGTGAACTGATGGGGTTCCAGGGTCACCGGCGTGGTCTCGGTGGCTCCGAAGGTGTCCGCCGCCGCCACGGCGATGCCATCCATGGCGCAGGCGGGATAGTGGGGGGCGCACAGGGTGGCGTAGACCGCCCGGGCAGTCACCCGGCCTGCCGATTGCGCCACCGGCACCGTCTCGGTTTTGGGTTGAAATCCCCCCTCCGCCAGCCAGGCGGGGTAGCGCTCCTCCGCCTGCTCCAGGGGGAGGTTGGTCAGATAAGTAAAGGGCATAAAAACGCCTCCTGATATAAAACTACCCGAAGAGGGACACCTCTACAGATTCCCCGGCCTGGATGCCCTCCCGGTCCCGGGGGACGCAGAAGAAGCCGTCCGCCCCGGCCAGGGTGGTAATGAGCCCCGACTTGCCCCAGATGGGCACGGCCCACAGCCCGTCGGGCTTCTCCTCCAGAGTGACGCCGGTGTACTGGGCTCTGCCGTGGTTGGCGGGGACGGTCTGGGCCAGACGTGCCGACACCGTCCGCTCCGCCCAGGTCCGTCCCTCCAGCCGGGCCAGCAGGGGGATGAGAAAAAGCTTTGCGGTGAACAGGGCGGCCACCGGGTGGCCGGGCAGGCCCAGGATGGGCTTGCCCCCCGCCTTTCCCAGCAGGGTGGGCTTGCCCGGTTTCATGGCTACCCCGTGGCACAGCACCTCTCCCAGAGAGGCCATCACCCGACAGGCGGCGTCCTTCTCCCCCACCGAGCTGCCTCCCGACAGCACCACGCAGTGGCAGCGCTCCAGAGCCTTCTCCACCGCCTCTCTCAGCAGTTCCTCCCGGTCGGGGACAATGCCCAGGGGCACCGGCTCCGCCCCCACCTGGGCCAGCAGAGCGGCCACCAGAGGGCCGTTTACGTCCCGCACCTGTCCGGGGCCGGGGTCCTGCTCCGGGGGCACCAGCTCGTCCCCGGTGGAGATCAGGCCCACCCGCAGTCTGGGGACCACCGGCACCTGAGTCACCCCCAGGGCCGCCAAAGCCCCTACGTCCTGTGGCTCCAGCCTGCGGCCCTTGGGCAGCACCAGGTCCCCCGGCTTCACGTCGTCCCCTTTAAAAATCAGGTTGGCCCCCGGGGGAACGCTCTTTACAATGCCGATCTCCCCGCCGCCGTAGTCCTCGGTGTGCTCCACCATCTGGACGGCGTCGGCGCCTTCCGGCAGGGCCCCGCCGGTGGGGATGGCGGCGCATTGATAGGGGCCCACGGCAAAGGCGGGCTCCTTCCCCATCTCCACCGCCCCCTCACAGGTGAGCAGGGCGGGGATGGACTCGCTGCACCCGAAGGTGTCCGCCCCCCGCAGGGCGTAGCCGTCCACGGTGGAGCGGTCAAACCCGGGCACATATTCTTCAGCCAGAATCTCCCGGGCCAGCACCCGGCCCAGAGCACGGTCCAGCCCCACGGTTTCCGGGGACCGGTCCAGGGGGGCAAAGGTATTTGCAATCAGGGTCAAAAGTTCCTCAGGGGTCATGACGGTGAGCATGGTCCCCCTCCTTTCCCACCCCGAAAAAGTCCAGGGCGAAGGCCTGAAATTCCAGCCCCACAGGGCTGAGGTGTTTTTCCCGCTTGAAGCACAGCATGAGGGGCCGGGCAAACCGGCCGCTGGCCAGCCGGGCCAGGGCAATGCGGGAGTCGGCCCGGTAGGGGGCGGCGGCTCCCTCGGGCACAAAGCCCAGGGCCAGCCCGGCGGCCACCACCTGCCGGTGGCCCTCCCGGTCGTTGACCAGACAGCGGGTGGCCGGATGGAGGTTGAGCCCGGCGCACAGGTAGTAGGGCTCCTCCAGCCAGTGGCCGGGGCTGCTGAGAAAGACCATGGGCTGGCCCTCCAGGGCCTTCAAATCCACCGGCTCCCGGCGGGCCAGGGGGTGATGGGCAGGCAGGGCCAACAGGTAGCGCTCGCTGCCCAGGGGGTAGCCCCGGAACTTCTCATACCGGCTGTCGTCGGGACAGAGCAGCATATCGTATTTATTGATGTCGGGGACCTCCAGCTCCTCAATGCGGCAATCCAGCTGGAACTCCACCCCCGGCCGGGTATCGGCAAAGGCGGCCAGACAGGCGGCCACCCGCTCTTCCCCGCCGCAGCACCCCACCGACAGCCGCTTCACCGGCCCGGCGGACAGCTCCCCCAGCTCCAGCAGGGTGTCGTCCAGGTCCCGGAGCATGGCCCGGGCGCTCTCCAGAAACCGGCGGCCCGGCTCATTGAGCAGGATACGCTTGCCGGAGCGGGTAAACAGCGGGGTGCCCAGCTCCTCCTCCAGCCGGGCGATGCTGCGGGACAGGGAGGGCTGGCTGAGGTGGAGGGCCTCCGCCGCCTTGGACAGGTTTTGCAGCTGGGCGGCGGTGACGAAATATCGGATCTGGGCGATCTGCAAGCTGCTCCCTCCTTATAGCCAAAAGGTATATGCCCTCAGGCCGGGAATCTCCGGCGTTCCCCGGTTTTCGCCCCGGTTTCTGTGGCAGAACGTACAGTTTGGCTGCCCTTATTATACGGCCCTTTATGCACAAAAGCAATATGAATTCCCAGTCCTTCCCTTTACTTCCCGCCCCCGTGCTCCTACACTAAAATCAGGAGTTCAAATTCTGTTTCAAAAGGAGGTGTGCCTCCGTTCCCGCCGGGAATGGGAGGAAAGGGATGAAACAACTCGTTGTCAAGCCGGAGAAATGCATCGGCTGCCGCACCTGCGAGCTGGTGTGCTCCTTCGGCCACTACCAGCAGTTCAACCCCCGCCTGACCAACATCACCGTGCTGGAGTATGAGGCCGCCACCCTGGCGGTGCCGGTGGTGTGCCAGCAGTGCGAGGACGCCAGCTGCATGAAGGTGTGCCCGGTGAAGGCCATCCGCCGGGACGAAAACGGGGCCTGCGTCATCAACTACGACAAGTGCATCGGCTGCAAGATGTGCCGCAGCGCCTGCCCTCTGGGCAATATGTCCTATTCCACCATCGTGAAGAAGGTATTCAAGTGCGACCTGTGCGGCGGGGACCCCAAGTGCGTCAAGTACTGCCCCGGCGGGGCCCTGAGTTTTGAGGACCCGGACGCGCGGGACGTACGAAAAAAATTGACGGCGGACAAGATTGTAGCCGCCATGGGAACGGAGGGGTGAGCCATGGGAAACGGATATACCGGCACGATTTTACGCATTGATCTGGCGGCGGGGTCCATCCGCAGGGAGCCCCTGAACCAGAAGAACGCCCAGGAGTATGTGGGGGCCCGTGGTCTGGGCACCAAGTATTACTGCGACGAGTGCGACCCCAACTGCGACCCTCTGGGGCCGGACAACAAGCTGATCTTCATGACCGGCCCTCTGACGGGCACCTGCGCCACCTCCTCCGGCCGGTACAACGCGGTGGCCAAGTCCCCCCTGACGGGCACCATCGGGGCGGCCAACTCCGGCGGCCACTTCGGCCCCGAGCTGAAATACGCCGGGTACGACGGCATCATTTTTGAGAACATCTCGGAGAAGCCGGTGTACCTCTACATCAACGACGGCACGGTGGAACTGCGGGACGCCTCCCACCTGTGGGGCAAGGACGTGTTCGAGACCACCGACCTGCTGCGGGAGGAGCTGGGGGACGAGTTCCGCATCGCCTGCATCGCCCCCGCCGGGGAGACCGGCTGTCTCTTCTCCGCCATCATGAACGACAAGCACCGGGCGGCGGGCCGGGGCGGCATGGGCACGGTGATGGGCTCCAAGAAGCTGAAGGCCATCGCCGTCCGGGGCACCGGCTCGGTGACGGTGGCCCGGCCCGAGGCCTTCTTTGAGGCCTGCGTGGACGCCCGGGCCAAGCTGAAGGCCCACCCGGTCACTGGAGCCGGCCTGTCGGCCTACGGCACTCAAATTCTGGTGAACATCGTCAACGCCACCGGCGGTCTGCCCCTGCGCAACGGCCGGGACGGCTCGGTGTACGATCTGGCCGACGACATCTCCGGCGAGACCCTGGCCGCCAAGTATCTGCTGCGCAACAAGGGCTGCTTCGGCTGCTCCATCGGCTGCGGCCGGGCGGTGGAGATCAAGGAGGGCCCCTTCGCCTCCAAGGGCGAGGGTCCCGAGTACGAGGCGGGCTGGTCCTTCGGCGCCGACTGCGGCGTCAATGACCTGGCGGCGGTGTGCGACGCCAACTTCCTGTGCAATCAGTACGGCATCGACCCCATCACCATGGGAGCCACCGTGGCCTGCGCCATGGAGCTCTTTGAGATGGGAGCCATCCCCGAGTCCGACATCGGCTTCCCCCTCCGCTTCGGCGACGCGGCGGCCATGGTGAAGGCGGTGGAGATGACCTGCAAGGGGGAGGGCTTCGGCAAAATCATGGGCCTGGGCTCCTACCGCATGGCGGAACAATACGGCCACCCGGAGCTGTCCATGTCGGTGAAGAAGCAGGAGATGCCCGCCTACGACGGCCGGGCCATCCAGGGCATCGGCCTGGAGTACGCCACCTCCAACCGGGGCGGCTGCCACGTCCGGGGCTACATGATCTCCCCCGAGGTGCTGGGCATCCCCATGAAGATGGACCCCTTGGTCACCGAGGGCAAGGCGGGTCTGCTGAAAACCTTCCAGGACCTCACCGCCCTGGTGGACGCCACCGGCATCTGCCTGTTCACCACCTTCGGCATCGGCCTGCCCGAGGTGGCGGCCCAGTACCGGGAGGCGGTGGGCAGCGACGAGAGCGACGAGGAGATCCTGCTGAAAGGTGAGCGGATCTGGAACCTGGAGAAGCAGTTCAACATTGCCGCCGGTGTGGAGAAGGACACCCTGCCTCCCCGGCTGCTGCGGGAGAAGCTGCCCGAGGGCCCGGCGGCGGGCAAGGTCAACGACCTGTACACCATGCTGGCGGAGTATTACGCCGCCCGTGGCTGGACGGCGGAGGGCATCCCCACCCTGGAGAAGCTGGCCTCCCTCAACCTGAAATAAGCCCATGACGGTGAAATTCTTTGCCTATCTGCGGGAAAAGGAGTTTGCCGGGACCAAGGAACTGGTCCTCTCCCCGCCCCCCACCGTGGGGGCGCTGGGGGAGGACCTGTCCCGGCGTTTTGGCCCCCGGTTCCGGGGGGAGTTCTTCTCCCCCGCCGGGGACGCACTGGGGGAGAAAATCATCGTGCTGGTCAACGGCCGCCGGGTGGAGTTCCTCTCCGGCCTGGACACTCTGCTGAAAGACAGCGACACGGTGCAGATCTTCCCGGTGGTGGCCGGGGGCTGAGCCCCCGCTCCCCCGCCAAACCCAAAAAAGGCGGTGAAACCCATATGGATATCCCCATGGAGGACATTCAGGCCATCTTACAGGCCTATCCCCCGGAGCAGCGGTTCAGCCTGGCCATGCTCCAGGATATGCAGCATAAATTCAACTACATCCCCCGGGAGGGCATGGAGGCCCTGGCGGCCTACCTGGGCTGTCCCCTGTCCTCCCTGTACGCCATGGCCACCTTCTACAAGGCCCTGAGCCTCAAGCCCAAGGGCAGGCACATCATCAAGCTGTGCGACGGCACTGCCTGCCACATCCGGGGCTCCACCACCCTGCTGGACGGGGTGCGGCGGCTGCTGGGCATCGATGCCGGGGAGACCTCGGAGGACGGGCTGTTCTCCCTGGAGCTGGTGAACTGCCTGGGCTCCTGCGCCCTGGCCCCGGTGATGGTGGTGGACGGCACCTACTACGGGCGGGTGACCCTGGAGAAGCTGCCCAAAATTCTGGACCAGTACCGGGAGGTGGAAGGCCATGAATAAAACGGTATTGGTGTGCTGCGGCACCGGCTGCCTGGCCAACGGCAGCGCCAAGGTGGCCGCCGAATTCCACCGCCTGCTGGAGGGCTCAGACCACGCCGTGGCGTGGCTGGTAAAGGAGACCGGCTGCAACGGCTTTTGTGAGAACGGACCTCTGGTCAAAATCGACCCGGATGATATCACCTACTACAAAGTCCAGGTAAAGGACGTCCCCGAGATCGTGGAAAAGACCGTCCTGGGCGGTGAGACGGTGGACCGCCTCCTCTACAAAAACGACCAGGGCCAGCGGGTGCGCAGCCAGCGGGAAAACCCCTTCTACGCCCCCCAGCACAAAATCGCCCTGCGCAACATTGGCGCCATCTCCCCCACCAGTGTGGAGGACTATGTGGCCCACGGTGGCTATCAGGCGCTGCGCAAGGCTCTCACCATGACCCCGGAAGAGATTCTGGACCAGATGGACCGCTCCGGCCTGCGGGGTCGGGGGGGCGCGGGCTTCCCCACCGGCCGGAAGTGGCGCACTGCCGCCGGATACCACAAATTCCCCAAATATGTAGCCTGCAACGGCGACGAGGGCGACCCCGGCGCTTTTATGGACCGCTCCATTCTGGAGGGGGACCCCCACAGCGTGCTGGAGGGTATGGCCATCTGTGCCCTGGCCATCGGCGCGGAGGAGGGCTTCCTCTATATCCGGGACGAGTACGCTCTGGCGGTGAAAAATGTGCGGGAGGCCATCGCCCAGGCCCAGGCCTACGGCGCACTGGGTGATCACATTCTGGGATCTGACAAGAAATTAGAACTCTCCGTTGTCAGAGGCGGCGGCGCTTTCGTGTGCGGCGAGTCCACGGCGCTGATGGCCTCGGTGGAGGGCCGGGTGGGCGAACCCCGGGCCAAATATATTCGCTCAGTGCAGCGGGGCCTGTGGAACCAGCCCACCGTCCTCAACAACGTGGAGACTCTGGCCAATGTTCCGGTGATCCTCTCCGGCGGCGGCGACGCCTTCGCCCAAATGGGTACCGAGGACTCCAAGGGCACCAAGGTATTCGCCCTGGTGGGCAAGGTGAAGCGCACCGGCCTGGTGGAGGTACCCATGGGGGTCACCCTGCGGCACCTGATCTACGATATTGGCGGCGGCATCCAGGGAGACCGGCCCTTCAAGGCGGTGCAGACCGGCGGCCCCTCCGGCGGATGTATCCCGGCAGAGCTGCTGGACCTGCCGGTGGACTTCGACACCCTGAAAAGCCGCGGAGCCATGATGGGCTCCGGCGGCATGATCGTCATGGATGACCGCAGCTGCATGGTGGAAGTGGCCCGGTATTATATCAAGTTCCTCTCGGAGGAGTCCTGCGGCAAGTGTACCCCCTGCCGGGAGGGATTGCGGCATATGCTCCGGCTCCTTACCGATATCTGTGAGGGCCGGGGACAGCTCAGCGACCTGGATCTGCTGGAGCAGCTATGCGAGACCCTGGAGGGCAGCGCCCTGTGCGCCCTGGGCAAATCGGCCCCCAACCCGGTGCTCACCACCCTGAAGTATTTCCGGCAGGAGTACGAGGCCCACATCCTGGAGCACCGCTGTCCCGCCGGCGTGTGCCCCGCCCTCACCTCCTTCGCCATTCAGCCGGACAAGTGCGTGGGCTGCGGAGCGTGTAAGCGGGCCTGCCCCGCCGGGGCCATCTCCGGCGGCGTGAAGGAGCCCCATGTCATTGACCCCGCCCGGTGCATCGCCTGCGGCTCCTGCCGGGAGGCCTGCAAGTTCGGCGCGGTGGAGACGAAAGGCAAGGTGGCGGGATGATCATTACCATAGACGGAAAGCAGTGCAGCTGTGAGAAGGGGGAATTTCTCCTCCAGGTGGCCCGGCGCAACGGCATCTACATCCCCACCCTGTGCCACCACGAAGCCCTGCCCGGGCAGGGCTGCTGCCGGGTGTGCATTGTGGAGGTAGACGAGGGCAAGGGCCCCAAAATCGTGGTGTCCTGCGTCTACCCGGTGGAGCGGGAGTGTACCGTGTCCACCGACAGCGACAAGGTCCGCCGTCAGCGGGGGATGATTTTGTCCCTCCTCCGCAAGCGGGCCCCCGACAGCGAACTCATCGCCCAGATGTGTACCCACTACGGCGCGCCCCCTCTGGAGCGCCTCAAGCCGGTGGACAGCGGCAAGTGCATCCTGTGCGGGCTGTGCGCCCGGGCCTGCGCCGAGCTGAGCGTGGGGGCCATCTCTACGGTCAACCGTGGAGTCACCAAGGAGGTAGCCACCCCCTACCACGACCCCAGCCCGGTGTGCGTGGGCTGCGGCTCCTGCGCCAGCGTGTGCCCCACCGACGCCATCCCCCTCACCGAGACGGCGGACACCCGCACCATCTGGGGCAAGACCTTTACCCTGGTGCGGTGCGCCCGGTGCGGCGCGGTGATCGGCACGGAGGAGGAGCTGGCCCTGGCTGCCCAAAAGGCGGGCGAGGAGCCGGAAACGCTGTGTGAGCGCTGCCGGAAGGCCGCCCTGGCTCAGGTGCTGGCCCACACCTACGGAGACCAATAACAGCACAAAAAAGCCCGGCGCGTCGTATGACGCGCCGGGCTCAGCGTGTCGAGAAACCTCGACACGCTTCTCAAAAATGCAAGCATTTTTTCGAGGGGATGCAGCCCGCTGCGTCGCACGCGCAAAGCGCGCACCCTTGCGGGCTGAGCAGTGTTTTTTCCAAGGCTCATGTCCTTGGAAAAAACAGATTTTGATTCAATTTTGCCGCCTGCGGGCGGCAAAACTCTGCCGAGGGCTTTTCCTCCGTGCAAGAACTCCGTTCTCTCTTGCATCATGTTTGCCTTTTTCGACAAGCTGAGCCCGGCGCGTCGTATGACGCGCCGGGCTTTTTATGTTTGATGATCTTACCCCAGGTAGGCCAGGGGGTTGACGGCGGTGCCGTTGATCTGTATCTCAAAGTGGCAGTGGTTGCCGGTGGACCGGCCGGTGGAACCCACACGGGCGATGGGCTGGCCCTGGTAGACCTTTTCGCCGGTGGAAACCAGCAGGCTGGAGCAGTGGGCGTACAGGGTGCGCTTGCCGTTGCCGTGGTCGATGACCACATAGTTGCCGTAGCTCCAGTAGCTGCCGGTACCGGTGCCGGACCACACCACGGTGCCGCCGTCGGCGGCCTTGATGGTGGTGCCGTAGGAGGTGGCGATGTCCAGACCGCTGTGGTAGCTGTAGGAGCCGAAGATGGAGCGGTAACCAAAGCTGGAGGTGATGTTGCCGTACACCGGCCAGATGTAAGTGCCGGTAGGCAGCCAGGAGGGCCGCACCTTGGTGCCCACCGCGATGACCTTGTTGGTGGCCTCACGGGTGACCTGGGTCTCCAGCACCGTGCGCTCCTGCTCCACGCCGTTGAGGTAGGACACATCGGCGGTGACCACCTGCTCGCCGGGGGTACCGGCGTCCAGCACCTTGGACTCACCCTGGTACATGGAGTCATCCTCCACTTCCACCACAGGGCAGGCAATCTCCTCGGTGTAGGTCACGTGATCCACCGTCTTAACGGACAGGAAGGGGATCTCTTCCTTCACGTTGACGATCTGACCGATGTAAATGCGGCTGCTGTCCACACCGGGGTTGAGGGCCTCCAGCTCGGACAGGGTCATGCCGTTGGCCACGGCGATGTCCACAAAGGTATCGCCCTGCTGCACCTCATAGGTGGTCTGGCCGTTCTGATTGGCGGTGAGGGCGGCCACCATGGCGTCGGCATCCTGGTTGACGTCGGAGGCGGTGTACTCGTGGGTGATGTACACGCCGGAGGTAAACTCGGCGGAGATGGTGTTCTCATTGATATAGGGGGCCTTCACCTGGTCCAGAACGATATCCAGAGTCTCACGGTCCTGGGCGGCGCCGATAAACTGGCCGTTGACGGTGAGCACATAGTTCTTCATCACGTCGCCGATCTGATCGAAGAGATAGGTCTCAAACTCAGCGGCGGGGGTAATGTTCTCCTGCTCAACCAGGGCGAAGGAGTAGGCAATATCACCGTCCAGAGTGTAGTCATATCCCAGGATCTGCGTGGCCCGGGCCTCTACCCGATCCACCGCATCCTCAAAGACCTGAGGAGAGGTGACGGTGCCCAGAGCCACGCCGTTCATCTCCACCACATAGGCAGGGGTGTAAACGGAGGTGACCACCGCGGCCACGCCCACAACGGCGGCCACAGCCAGGAAGTGGAACGGGCTGACAATGCGGCGGCCGCCGGCAGTGGCGGCGTCGGCCCAATGCTGGAACCGCCCGGCGCCGGCGCGGATCGCGCCGCCGGCGGTCTGGGCCTTGGCCCGCAGCCGGGCGGTCAGACTCTCAGTCTCCCGTTCCTGTGGAATATGAAGGATCTCGTCCATGGGGGGATTCCCCTCCTATATCGTGGAATATCAATGAGTCTGTATCCGGTCTGTATCCGATCGGTAACAGCCGGAAACGAAAAGGTTACAAATGGTTACAGTCGTAATGATACACGCATCTGATCCAAAAGTCAAGGCTTTCCGGGAAAAGCGAACAGTTTCTCTCCCTGTGGAGAAAGGAATTTTCACACCACGACATCTGGTGGACAGAATAAAAAAGGGACCGCCCTACCCCCAAGACCGGCGGTTTTCCGCCCCTGTCCGCCAAACTTTTTTGTCAATTTGCCGGAAGCCTTCCATATATAAAAAACCGGAGCACCCTGACGAGTGCTCCGGTTTCCGTAAGTAACTGATTAAGCCAGCGCAGCAGTGATAATAGCCATAGAATAGACTTCCTGGGCGTTGCAGCCGCGGGACAGGTCGTTGATGGGGGCGTTCAGGCCCAGCAGCACGGGGCCGTAGGCGTCAAAGCCGCCCAGACGCTGGGCAATCTTGTAGCCGATGTTGCCGGCGTTGATGTTGGGGAAGATAAAGGTGTTGGCCTGACCGGCGACCTTGGAGTCCTTGCACTTGGTCTCAGCCACCTTGGGAGACACGGCGGCGTCAAACTGCAGCTCGCCGTCCACGGCGAAGTCGGGATTGGTGGCCATCACCTTCTCATAGGCGTGACGCATCTTGTCCACGGTCTCGCCCTTGCCGGAACCCTTGGTGGAGTAGCTCAGCATAGCCACCTTGGGGTCGATGCCGAAGATGCGGGCACAGTGAGCCACCTCGGTGGTGATCTCCACCAGCTCGTCCTCAGTGGGATCGATGTTGATGGCGCAGTCGCCCATGGCCAGCACGGTGTTGCTGCCCACGCCCTCACGGACCAGGATGAAGCAGGAGGACACGATCTTGTTGCCGGGCTTGGTCTTGATCAGCTGCAGGGCGGGACGGACGGTGTCGGCGGTGGAGTAGGTGGCGCCGCCCAGCAGGCAGTCGGCCACGCCCATCTTCACCAGCATAGTGCCGAAGTAGTTGCCCTTCTTCAGAGCGGCGCGGCACTCGTCGGCGGTCATCTTGCCCTTACGCAGCTCCACCATGGCGTCCACCAGCTTATCCATCTCGGGATAGGTGGCGGGGTCAATGATCTCGGCGCCCCGGATGTTGTAGCCGGTCTCCTCAGCAGCGGCCTTGACCTCCTCCTCGTTGCCGATGAGCACAGGAGTCAGGAAGGTACCGGCCAGCAGACGGGCGCTGGCTTCCAGGATACGGGGGTCGGTGCCCTCGGTGAACACGATGCGCTTGGGGCTCTTCTTCAGAGTGTCAATCAGGGTCTGAAACATATGAATAGCCATGGGAATCTCCTCCAATTCAAAGTTCCGTACTTTTGCCAAATACTTGGCGGTATAGCTATTATACACCTGCTCTCAGGACAATCACAAGGACCAGTGCGAAAAAATATTGTGGAAAAATCCGCTTTACTTTTGGTATTTTTGCAATTATACTATACACACTGTTTTTTAGTCCAATGGTATGAAGTCAAGTAGGTGATGCAAGAAAATTTCAAATGGGAATGAGTAAAAAGGACCATGTAGGCAGGAAAAAGACAACGCCAATCCAAGCCCTGTCCCTGAGTTTTTTGAAACAGGGCCTATGCGCCAGAGCGGCAAGCGGTACGCTCAGCCCTCCGGCAGGATATACAGGCGGTTGTCCTTCAGCAGCCGAAAGATCAACCGAACCAGTTTTCTGGCAGTGAGAGCGAGTGCGCGTTTATGCTGATACTTGTTGACCTCTTGATACTTGAGGTCATAGTAGCGCCGGAACTCGGAATCGCATCTTCTCACAGAGTTGGCGGCTTCCAGCAGGTAGTAGCGGAGATAGCGGTTGCCGGACTTGATCATCCGGGAGTGTTCAGCCTCAAATTCACCGGACTGGTGCTGTGTCCAGACAAGGCCGGCGAACTTGGCAACCGAGGCTTGAGAGCTGAAACGGTGAATGTCGCCGATCTCGGCGATGATCCCGGCGGAGTAGACCTTGCCAATCCCGGGGATAGAGGTCAGGGTGTTGGGAATGATTTCAAACTGCTGTTCAACGGCCTTGTCCAACACCTTGACCTGCTTTTCCAGAGCCCGCATGGAGGCAATAGAGACTGCCATCGCCTGATTTACAGAATTGTTCACAGTAACAGGCAGGCGGTAAGAGTCTCTGGCGGCAGTTCGAATAACCTTGGCTTTGGCAGCCGGGTCAGCGAAGTTTCTGCCCTTCTCATCCAGAAAGGCAGTCAGTTCGTCCAGGTCGGCGTTTGCCAGGTCATCCACAGTTTCAAACCGCTCCATGAGCGCGATAGTGGTGGCGCTGGTGTTCTGGATGTCCTTGTCCTGGGCTATGCCGGAGCATTTGAGGAATAAGTAGTTAGCGAATCTCTGTTTCTCCCGGGTCAGGTTTTGGATCACGTCAAACCTGGCCCTGGTAAGGGTCCTGAGCGCCTGGTAGCGGTAGTCGTCCATATAGACCTCCTTGGCGATCCTGCCGAAACGGAGATGGTCGGCAATCACAAAGGCGTCCACAAAGTCATTCTTGGGCAGGTCGGGATAGGCTTCCTTGAACTTTTTGACCTGCTTTGGATTCAGGACATGGATCTTCCGCTGGAACCGGCCCAGGCTGCCATCCTCCCGGAGAGCGTAAACCAAGCTGTCTCCGTAGATGGAGGTGGCCTCCAGGCCGATCACCACATCGCTGAGCTGCATGGAACGCAGTGCCGACACGATCTTCTCTGATAACAGTTTAGCACCACCCAGGTTGTTCTGTATGGAAAAGCTGGAGTGCTTGCTGCCGTCGGGTTTCATCAGGTAGGCCACATTGTTTCTGCTGCTCACATCAATGCCAACGAATAGTGGGTTCACAATTTTCACCTCCCCACATGGAGATTTCAGGCCAGCAGGCTTTGAGATACCCATGATAACCGAAGCATCCGCAACCTCGCGTATCAGAATCATTCCGGGGCAGACCAATGCGAAAGCCCTCACTGCTGAAAGGGCGGCCTTGCCTCCGGCAAACAGCCAATGAGTTTGCAGCTGACTTCCGGCTCAGGGGAACAGACTAAAAATGAAGTAGCCTTGTGGCTCAACAAGGAGGTGGAGAGCTTGACCCTGCTGTCCTACAGCTATTGTATCACGGGCATCTCAATGCCTGCTGATGCCTGAAATTATTAACTTTGAATCTTATTATACGAGGAGGTACCTATGGCCCAGCTTTTGTTGGTAGAAGATGATGTTCTGTTGGGGGAGGCCGTAAAGTCCACCCTGGAGCAGGACGGCCATGCTGTGGCGTTGGCCCACAACGCCGCCCAGGCCCAGAAGCTTTGGCAGGCCGTCCGCTTTGACCTGTGCCTGCTGGATACTGGCCTATTGGCCTCTTGAAGGTGTTGGCCCGACTGCCGATTTCCGGCGATACCTGGCTGGGTTTTGGCCACACCATGGACAAGCAATCGCCGTTTGCGGAGAACACGACGCTCTGCGGCGCACTTCTGGTGGGCCCGCAGGATGTTGTCTGGAACGGAGGCGAGGTCTGCACTTTGCCCAGCGGCGAGGAGGTCAACTTCTATCAGGTAATTCCTCTCTATCGGAACGAATTAAAGTATAAGCTGGAGCATGATGCGGACGCTCTGCTGGAAAAAATGGCAGGCATCAGTTTTGTGGTCAATCCCACCCGCCAGAATGCCATTGCCAGAGGCACCCTGGCAGATGCGAACTTCACCGGAAATATGGACGACGCCGCCTGGCACCTGGAATCCATTCGGGAAAAGGGCCTGCCGGTGGATGAAATCAATGCCTACAACCACATGGCCATTTATCTGCGCTGGTGCATGGAACATGATCTGATGAGCGTGGAATTTATGGAGCGGTACTGGGAGCAGGTGCAGCCGTTTCTGGCAGATCTGAGCCGCGCCGATCTGCGTGGCTTTATCCGGGACCAGCTGAACGGGCAGCTTTTTGGGGCGCTGTTCAACGAGGAAGGCGCAGCCTTTGCCGGATACTACTATGGGGAGGCGGACAGCCCTTACTTCCCCAGCGACATTGACAACTATGCCTTGGAATATTTCGGCGCAGAGCAATATGATTCCGATAAGTTCCAGGAGGAAGCCTATCTGTTTATTCCCTTTGATGAGAACTATTATCAGGCCATTGCAAAAGTTATGGAAAAGCGATTCGTCAACTGGCAGGGACAGGATTTCGATGAGGACACTCTGGAACCTTCGGAACTTGCAGAAGCCATGATGGAATATCTGGACTGTGAATGTACCTATTTCCCCTCGATGACGGACGATGATCCCATCATGTCGGCATACAGCTATGCCAAACGGGAAAGTGTCAAAGAGGGATTTGTGCCGGTTCTGATCAAAGCGGATGATGAAACCCTGTGGGAATGCCTGATTATGAATTCTGACCCGGAAAGTGATGGCGAGGACGGCTATGCCTTCGACCCGGACAAAGTTGCCGAATACCGGAAGAAGATGCTCTCCGCCCCCATCAAGAACGGTAAGGCAGTTCTGGAGGAAATGATCCGGCAGCGCAAGGAAGAAGCCGAGGATGACGATATGGACTGGGATGAGGAAATCCTGGGCGAAATGGAGGGCGGGTATGAGAACCGTCGTTTTTCAAGCTACTGGAATTCCGATAGCAAAATGACCTATCCTCTCATTCTGGCTAAAATCCCAGTGAAGAATCCTTGGGAGATTTTTGCCTATCTGCCTTTTGGCGGCTGGAATGAATGTCCTGACACGCAGTCGCTGATGGCAGTGGCGAAATACTGGTTTGAGCAATATGGCACGGTGCCCGCAGTTATGACCCACGATGAACTGGAGTTCCTGCTCCCGACTCCTGTTTCCCAGGAGAAGGCCATGGATGCAGCAGTGGAGCAGTACGGCTTCTGCCCCGATGTGATCGACCAGGGTCCGGAGGAAGCCACCGTAGGAGCTATGGCCGATGTGCTGCGGCAGTCCACGGTCTGGTATTTCTGGTGGGATTGATGGGAGCCTGTGTGTGCCTTCTCTGCCTTTGTCCAGCCTCTGGAGAAAGGCGATAAGGCGGAAAGAACATGCCGACTGCAAAAACCAAGACAAAATTGAATTACCAGAACCTCTAATGGAGCGTCTGCGACAGAGCAGGCGCTCCGTTTTTCTGTCCAGAGCATGTCGAATTGCACCTTCTTTTATTTGATCCCTGGTTCTAACTCATCAAATTCAGGGGTTGAGGAAAATTCGCTCAATATGATCTCCAGTCCATCGCACAACTATAACTCAGTGCGACAAGGTAACACTGCTTCAGACACGCTATACCCCAGACTTCTTTGACAGAAGCAATCGCTATATGGTTGACCACAGCGATCTTATCATTGCGGTTTGGAATGGTTCTCCCAGCGGGACAGGGAATACAATTTCCTATGCAAGGTCGCGGGAGACACGAATCTACATGATTCCTGTACACACCTGCGGGTGACGATTGTACCGATAGCGGAACAATTATTCGCGTATTTTGCCGCGTTTTTCTGCTAGAACCTAAAATAATTAAACTTTTTATTGAAAATCAATTGACACAGCACAGGGGATGTGATATAGTTTGTCTCGTAAAAGTCTCTCATCGTTGTGCCGGGTCATCCAGCACATCTCGTCTCTCTTGTCCCGCCTGTCAGGACTCGTCCCTCTCACAAAAACACCTCAGGGATGCTATGCTTGCGATCTGAGGCTTTATATATCAGAAGTCTTATTATCGATTGATCCAAGAGTATTTACCGTGAGGTGAATACTCTTTTTTTTGTATAAAGAAAACCACTCGCTAGGCGAGTGGTTCAAAAAAGCCTATGGCGATGAAAAAGCTAAAGAAACTCCCTTTGCTATAATTTGAAGTGCGGTCTGCCAACTGCACTAGAAATAGCAAAGGGAGGACATTCAAAGATGAATGACAAGTGATAGTTTAGTATGAAAATTATAAAATGACAAGCAACAAAAAGAAGAAAATAAGAAAAAGGGTAGATAGAAGTACGATTAGGAGATAAATTTAGTTGAGATAGAACGATTTTTGCGCAACTGACAGAATCGTATTACGCGTTGCACGCGTCCGCGAGGAGCAAAGGGCTATGCCCGCATAGTGACAACCACCAGCTTCGCTGGTGGATGTGTTCATTCTTGTCTATCTAAAATCCAGGACACCAGTGTATTTGATCTATACACCGGTGTCCTTTTTCATATATATGTGTCCTTTTTATCCCAGCATGTTGACGTCAACAAAAGCAATTGCCAAGGCCCCATGGCACTGAGGGGCAGAAATCCGTGCCGAACCCCTGCAACTAGCCGCTTAACGCGACCCGCTTGGAGCCCCCGGAGACTGGCTCCCATCCCTGATACGGCGACCAGGGATGTCCACTGCAAATGCCGTACCCGCCCCTGGATCTGGGGGCATCTCCTGCGTGGAGAGCTGCTCTGTGAGCCAGCTTTTGCACACGCAAACCCGCCCGTTACGCGGGGGGTGAACTGGTTATTTTTCATCTCGATGGAAAATAACCAGTGAGGGGGGCGATACCGTGGCAGGTATCGACTCTGATAGGGGTCACCATATTCCTCTGTAACAAAGATATGTGCCACTTTTAACTGCCTTACCAGGCTGGGGTGCCTGCCGTCACCCAATACGGCTATGTTTATGTTACAGAGACTTGCTGGCAGAAAGGAAAGGCTTATATGATAGACAACGCTAAAATTATGCCTCGACACAATGTGTGGAAAAATCCACAGCCGCTTACAGATGAACCTAATCAGGTATTGAGTCTTGCAGTGGGTGTCTGCGAGAAAGTGGTTTAACCATGGCAAGTATTGTGTATGAGGCCAAGCAACTGGCTGATCGTCTCCGCAAAGAGATGGCAGACCGCAAGATATCAAATCAGACATATCGTCAGTATAAAGATCGGGTAGTCAAGTTTGCCATTTGGTGCCGCAAACGGTATGGCTGTCGGCACATTGAGGAGTGTCCCGCCCACCTGCAGGACTACTCAGACTGGCTGGTAGCCCAGGGCTATAGCCCCAACACGGTACACAAGTACCTGGCCGGGGCAAGCAGAGTATTTGGGGTGCCTCTGGATTCGATCAGTAAGCCTAGGCGGGTGGTGGCCGACAACACCCGCAGCCGGGGTGTTAAGGCTGTGGATAGCCGCAGTGATGCCCAGCGAGAGGCATCTCCTCGGTTGTACGACTTTGCGTTGGCGGTGGGGATCCGTCGGGCTGAGTACAAGCATCTCCGTGGCGATGACCTGGTAGTAGACGAGTCCGGCTATCCCTGTGTCCGGGTCAGGCGGGGCAAGGGGGGCAAATATCAGGAGCAGCGTATCGCAGTTGAAGATGTGGGCTTTGTCCGCAGCTACTTTGATGCTTCTGAAGACAAGGTGTTCTCCGACGAAGAGTTGAGGAACAAGATCGACCTGCACCACCTCCGCGCCCTTAGGGCTCAGCGGGCCTATCACGACTACCTGGCCCGTTTGGATACCGATCCCGATTACCGAGCGCAGCTCACTGAGGAGGTGCGCCGCCGCTGGGTACGCCTGTGCAGCAAGAGGTGGGATCCCAATTGTGTAGAGGGCAATTACTGTATCCGTGGCAACAGCCGCCGGCTGGCCCTCGCCCACGGGTTGCCTGTCAAGTATGACCGGCTGGCGGTGATGGCGGTGAGCATCTTCCACCTCTCCCATTGGCGCTGTGATGTTACTGTGGCCAACTATCTGTTGGCGGTCTGACCGCTTCAATCAGCTTCATCAGCATTCCAATGCAAATATCTCTGCAAAACAAAAATCACCAATAAACTTGCAATGGTCCGAGCAGCCTTTCCCGGTGATACAGAGCAAACGCCCCGGCATAGACTAAAGCAAAGGAGGGATGGCCCATCGAACTCATCGTACACTATCCCAAAACGCCAGAAAAGCAAGCGGAGCTTGACCATCTGGTCGCAAAGGTCCACGCACAATATGTGCTTGGCTACATAGAAAAACTGGACTGTCCCACCGAGCAGAAATTAAAACTGGTCGATGCCATCGTTAAGACTATTTCCGATAGTTGTAAGCATAAGGCGGGGGACTGATTGTCCCCCGCCTCGCATTTGCCTATTTGAAATATTTCTCCCATGAGCTTTTCATCATCCGAACCGAATTTTGTTCCCAGTTTTCCAACGTCCCGATCGGAACGCCCAGATGCTCTGCATACTGTACTCGCGTCATACAGAGGCTTTTTCGCTTTTCCTTCACTTGTCGGCCCTGATCGTGGTACAGGAAGAGGTGGTACTCATCCAGCAATTCTGTGACCGGCACCCCAAGGATCAGAGCAATCCTCTCCATGACATCCAGAGCATAGTTCTCCCGGGCTGGATCCTCGTAGTGCAGGTACGTGCTCCTTTCAATGCCGGCCAATGCAGCTACCTCCCGCTGTAAGAGCGCTTTTTTGTAGCGGTACCACCGCAGCTTGTCTGCCATGCAGGTGATCTGGGCAGGGTCGGTGTAGCGGATATTGAATTTTTCAGCCTCCAGCAGATGGTGTGGCGCAAGCAGGGGGATGCTGTAACAGAACATCGGGGCAATCGCAATATCTCCCGATAGATTTCGTATCAATACATACATATTCTCCGTGACATGACAGAGCATACGCCATGTTCCGTCAGACGGTACTTGCTCTGCTACTTCAGTGGAGAAAAAGTCCGTTGTGTTAGGATAGCATTTTCAATGCAGCGGGACGCATAGGTGGCCAGCCGTACCTTTTTATCCGGTTTAAAGGTACCAATTCCTTTGATCAGTCCGATGGTACCAATAGAAATCAAGTCGTCCTGATCCCCATTGGGGGTATAGTACTTCTTAACAATGTGGGCCACCAAGCGCAGATTGTGCTCGATCAATTTGTTGCGGGCTTCCAGATCACCCTGAGCAGCCTGTTCCAGATACCGGCGTTCCTCTTCAGCTTTCAGTGGTCGGGGAAAGGAGCCGTTTCCCCCGCCGGACAGGCGAAGGGTAAAGAAAACCTGATTGAGTAGCAGCAGGATCCATGCAGGAATCATTTGTCACACCTCCATGGTCCCACTGTATTCCGACAATGTTTGTCCCTATACAGCAAAGCCTTGTCCCAATCTTATGATTGGGTCAGCCCCTGTATCAACTCCTTCTGGCCGATTCCCCAGAAATGATCCTGGGAGATTTCCTCTTCCGTTCGTCCAAAATACCTCCACTGGCTCTCATCCGGGCGTCCCGCGTCCCAGGTCGTATCAAAGTAGCGGTATTCACCATCCAGCAGAGCGCAATTCCACATATGCTCCTCCCCTGCTCCGGTACCGGTGACGTTCCAGCAGGGGATGCCGGCCTCTTCACAAAGCACACGAAATGCCCAGGAAAACCCGCCGCAGATGGCCGTTCCGTTCTGCAATGGTCCAAAAGCTGTCCTGGATTCATAGGGCAGCGTGTCCGGGCTCTGATAATATCGGTAGTCATACGTGGTATTTTCCACAATAAAGCGATAAATAGCCTTAAGCTTTTCCTCATCATCCATGGTATCGGTCAGGATTGTCGCCGCAGTCTCTTTTGCGATGCTCTGGATCTCCTGTATCTTCTCAACACTCTGCTCAATCGTTTCAGAATCGCTTGGAAAAGCTTGGATTGCCGTGGCGTCGCTGTTGAGCGTATACAATATATAGCCATACCCCGCCAACTGCAGAGCCCGCTGCATATCATCTACCAGCAGTTCCGGGTTCCGGATCACAATAGGAATCTCTTCCCCACTAAGAGCGGCGTCCGCCGCCTTCACCAATTCCACAAGGGTATTGGTTTCCACGGCTCCCTCCGGTTCGCCGTCCGGATACCCCAGCTTATACGGCATATACGAAATCTTACAGACCGTCCCCTCCACTCCTTCCGTACATTCCAGGGCGTAGGCATATTTCAGCTCCGGCCGGGCGCTCAACACCTCATTGGACGCGTTCTGGAGCAGAATGGAACGCTCCTGAAAGGGCAGGTCTTCCTGCGTAAAGCGGAAGGTCACTTCCTGCACAAATCCTTCATATGCCCGCTCCAGGATCTGAGTTGCCTTCTCCTGGGTACTCACGGGATAGATCTCATCCATTGGCTCCGGCGAGGCTGGCGCTTCACTTTGCAACGGAGTGGGGGATGGTGTCTCAATGCTGGGACTGTTGGTATCCATGGCATTGGACTGAGCCTGTGAACAGCCGCTCAGGCACATTGCAGATAAAAGCGTCAGAACAACAGCAGTCGTACCAATTCTTTTCATGTGTATCTCCTCCTGCCAATCTCTTCCTTGGACGGAAACCCCGTCATATCACAGACGCACCGCTGCTGTAAAAAGTTTCTTATCCCGCCTGGAAGCAGATCACGGGGCACAGACCCGCACCTGAAGTTCAGTAACATACTCCTCCGGACGGTTGGTATCATGGGCATCGATGCGGTAGAGCTCCAGCGGCGCACCTTCCGGTGTCCGCCCGGCCGCCCGGACCCCCGTCAGCAGCGTCCTCAAATGTTCCTCCATCCGGTCATATTCGCCCCGGTAGTACAGCCGGGCATATTCACCCCCGGGCAGCAAGTCATCATAGGGCAAGCCTGGGCTGGTGAGGAAAAAGACCCGGGAGAAGTGGTTAAATACTCCCTTTTTCAGACTTTCCTCGTCCACCTGGGCCCCCATGCACTGGCTTCCAATGACCTGGATGTAATCCTGGTGCCGCTGTTCCAGCCGCTTGAGCTGGAAATCCACTTCCTTCTCCAGAATAAAATCCTTTTCCAGAAATACATAGGGCCGCTCCGGCTCCCGGACAAGCTCTACATATCCGGCCTCCACCATGCGGTAGCGCTCCAGCCGCGCCCGACGTTCTGCCGCTTCCTTCCGGGCGGCCTCCAATTCCTCCATCCGGCGCTTGAGCAGCGCCTCCTCCCGGTCCAGCAGTTCCAGGGTCTCCCCCACACTCCGCCGCTCCAGATAGGCGCCGATCTCCCGGGTGGGCAGATCCAGCTCCCGCAGTGAGCGAATGATATTCAGAGTACACACATCTTGAATGCCGTACATCCGGTAGCGGTTCTCTCCCCGCACCGGGTGAAGCAGTCCCTTCTCCTCATAATAGCGCAGAGTATCGGGACACAGGTCGAACAATTTGGCCAACTCATGGATCTGATAAAATTCTTTCAACTTTTTTGCCTCCCGCTCTTGACTTTCGGATGGTACGAGGGTTTATGATATCCCCAGTAAGAGGAGGTTTTACCCGTGAATCTGGTTGCTAAGTTTTTCAAGTTTACCGTTCCATCCATCGTCTCCATGTGGATCTTCTCCCTGTACACCATGGTGGACGGCATTTTCGTTGCTCACGGCGTGGGCAGCCACGCTCTGGGGGCAGTGAATCTGTCCATGCCATTCGTGTCGCTCATCTTCACCATCGGCATCCTGCTGGCCACCGGCACCTCCACCGTCCTGTCCCTGTCTCTGGGCCAAGGGGACGAGGAGAAAGCCCGCAACTACTTTAATCAGAACCTGGCAGTGGTCATTGTTCTGTCTCTGGTCCTGACGGCAGTCGTGCTGCTGAACCTGGAGCGCGTGGCCCTGTTCCTGGGCGCCACCGGGGATTTGCTGCCGCTGGTAAAGGAATATGTAGGTATTATCGCCTGCTTCTCCGTCTTTTTTACCGTGTCTTACAACCTTGAGGTTCAGGTGAAGGCAGACGGCGCCCCTCACGTCAGCACCATCGGCGTACTGTCCTGTGCCATTATGAATGTGGTGCTGGACTATGTGTTTGTGATGCACTTCCACTGGGGCGTGTGGGGTGCGGCTCTGGCCACCGGCTTGTCTCAGGTCACCTCCACTGTGATCTTTGTCATCTACTTCGTGCGCCACCCCAACCCTCTGCGCTTTGGCCGTTTCAAGCCCGACTTTGGAGCTTACCGCCGGATCATCCCCTTGGGTACCTCCGACGGACTCAGCGAGTTCTCCAACGGCCTGGTCATTTTTCTGTTCAATCAGACTATCCTGCAGGTGTCCGGCGAGGCCGCCCTCACCTCGTACACCATCATCAGCTATGTCAACACTCTGGTGCTCATGACCATGATCGGCACTGCCCACGGGGTCCAGCCTCTGTCCAGCTTCTATCTTGGCGCGGGACAGCGGCCCCTGTGCCACAAATTCCTGTCTTACGGCATCAAGCTGGTGGCAGTGGCAGGAGTAGGCTTCTTCATCATCTGCCAGCTGCTGGCCGGTCCCATTGTAGGCCTCTTTCTGGAGCCGGCCGATCCGCTCTTCGGATACACCGTCAATGCGCTCCGGCTCTATGCTCCCGCCTTCCTGCTTATGGGCTTTAACGTCTTGATCTCCGGCTTCTTTACCGCCATAGAGCACCCCTTCCCTGCTCTCACTATTTCCTTTGGCCGAGGCCTGGTGCTCATCTCCGGCTGCCTGGTGGTCCTGTCCAAAGTGCTGGGCGATACGGGCATCTGGCTCTCTCCCCTGTTCTCCGAGGGAATCTGCCTGGTTATCACCCTGTTCTTCCTGCTGCGATACCTTCATAAAATCCGTCAGACCGAACCGGAACAGCAGCCCGACTTCTCTTCCGTCGCCCGCTAAAATCAACTATGAGGAAAAACGGCGCATGACAATGGTCATGCGCCGTTTGATTATGTATTCAGCAGATACTGTTCCACAGCCATACCGACACCGCCCTCCCGGTTGGTGCCGGTGATATAGCGCGCGGCGGCCTTGGCCTCATCGCTGGCATTGGCCATGGCAAAGGACCAGCTTGCCCAGCTCAGCAGCTCCAGGTCGTTGCCTGCATCACCGAAGGCCATGACCTGATCCGGCCCCAGCCCCAGCCGGGCACACAGGGCCTGAACCGCCGAGCCTTTATTGACGCCTGGGGCGGTGAGTTCCATGTTCTCCCCAAAGGAGGTGGTCACCGCCAGAGGGCCGCAGGCCTCCACCGCGTCCAGCAGCTCCTGCCGGCGCTCCGGAGGCACATGGAAGATGTGGATCTTCTCCACCGCCTTGCCCTCCAGGGCGGCGTTCAGGTCCTCCGGAAAGTGGGAGCAGGTCCGCAGCACTTGGGCAAACTCCGGAGACAAGGCGCTGCCCACCACCTGCTCGGTGCGGTCGGCCTGGATATAGTTCTCCCCCTCGCAGTAGACCTCAAAGGGCAGGCCCCAGTCCAACAGCAGGGTGAGAATGGTACGGCGGGCGTTTGGCTCCATGGGCCGGCGGTAAATCCATTCCCCCGTGGCCACATCCAGCACCGCCGCGCCGTTGGACAGCACGGCGTACCGGGTAACACCGATCTGAGCGTCCACCGCCCGCAGCAGGGACCAGGCCCGGCCGCTGGCGATGGTCACCGCCGCCCCCCGCTCCGCCGCCGCCCGGAGAGCGGCCACATTTCTGGGGGGCACAGTAGCGTGATCGTCGTCCAGCAGGGTACCGTCCATGTCCAGGCAGATCAGTCGGATGTCGCTCATTTCTTCAGTTTCAGGGCCTGCCGTACCTTCTCGATGATACCCTCGGTGGTAAGGCCGTAGGCCTCCAGCACCGCCTTGGCCGCGCCGGAGCGGCCAAACTCATCGTTGACGCCGTGGCGCACCACAGGCACCGGGCAGTGCTCGGCCAGGAATTCCGCCACTGCGGAGCCCAGGCCGTTGAGGACGGTGTGCTCCTCAGAGGTGACGATGCAGCGGGTCTCCAGAGCAGCCTTCAGCACGATCTCGCCGTCCAGAGGCTTGATGGTGTGCATATCGATGACCCGGACGGAGATGCCCTCCTCTGCCAGCTTTTCAGCGGCAGCATAGGCCATCTGGACCATCATGCCGGTAGCGATAACGGTAACGTCGGCGCCGTCCCGCAGCATGGAGCCCTTGCCCAGCTGGAAGGAGTAACCGGGGACCTCATCAGTAATGCTGTCCACCGCCAGACGGCCAAGCCGCAGATAGGCCGGTCCGTCATAGTCCAACAGAGCTTTGACTGCCAGACGCATCTCGGGGCCATCGCAGGGAGAGACCACCATCATGTTAGGAATGGTACGCATGAGGGCATAGTCCTCGATGCACTGATGGGTGGCGCCGTCCTCACCCACGGACAGGCCGCCGTGGGAACCCACGATCTTCACGTTGAGACGGGGATAGGCCACGGAGTTACGGACCTGCTCATAGGCTCGACCGGTGGCAAACATGGCAAAAGTATGGGTATAGGGCATTTTGCCGCAGGTAGCCAAACCGGCGGCCACGCCGGTCATGTTGGCCTCAGCAATACCCATGTTGTAAAAACGCTCAGGGTGGGCCTTGGCAAAAAAGGCGCTCTGGGTGGAGCCGGACAGGTCGGCGTCCAGCACTACCAGATTAGGATACTGGTCGGCCAGCTCGGCCAGGGCCTTACCATATGCCACGCGGGTGGCGATCTTCTCACTCATGGCTTATTTTCCCTCCAGTTCCGCCAGCGTCGCAGCCAGCTCCGCATGGGCCTTTTCATACTGCTCATCATTGGGCGCCTTGCCATGCCAGCCGTAGTCCCCCTCCATGAAGGAAACGCCCTTGCCCTTGATGGTCTTGGCCAGCAGCACGGTGGGCCTGCCCTTGCAGGCAGCGGCGGCGTTAAACGCCTCTTCCAGGGCGTTGAAGTCGTGGCCGTCCACATGGATCACATTCCAGTTGAAGGCCTCAAACTTCTTGTCCAGGGGCTCGGAGGGCATGACCTCAGCCGTGGGTCCGTCGATCTGCAGGCCGTTGACGTCCACAATGGCGCACAGGTTGTCCAGGCGGTACTTGGCCGCGGACATGGCAGCCTCCCACACCTGACCCTCCTCGATCTCGCCGTCGCCCAGCAGAGCATACACACGATAGTTCTTCTGATCGGCCTTACCCGCCAGAGCCATCCCCACAGCGGCGGAGATGCCCTGACCCAGAGAGCCGGTGGACATATCCACGCCCTTAATGTGATGCATTTCGGCATGACCGGACATCTCGCCCTTGATGGAGCGGAAAAGTTTCAGATCTTCCACGGGGAAAAAGCCCTTCAGAGCCAGATTGGGATAGAGTGCGGGGGTACAGTGTCCCTTGGACAGCACGAAACGGTCCCGGTCAGGGTCCCGGGGATTGGCGGGATCTACCCGCATCACATGACCGTACAGGGTGGTAATGATGTCCATGGAGGACAGGGAGCCGCCGATGTGGCCGGAGGCCGCGTCATGCACCATGTCCATCGCCAGCAGGCGGGCACGGGCGGCTGTGACAGCCAGTGCGTGGACCTTTGACTGTTCCATTTGATTCACCTTTCCATTCTGTGGGCCCGAAGGGCCATATTCTCTGACGTTTAGTATACATTAGAAAACCGTACGTTTCAACCATCGGTTCACACAAAAAGACAGATTGGACCCCTCCCGTCCTTGAGCGTTTGGTACTTTTATCCGCAAAAAAGCGGCAGGCACGGGACCGTGGCTCCGGTCCCGTGCCTGCCTGATGAGGGAAAGGATTTAGTAAGGGGGAAAATAAGGAACACTCATTAGTGACTGGAAGTTCCTTCAAAGAAGATTCTGGGATTGGCCGTCAGCAGGCCGTCCACCACGGCGGGCTCCAGGCCCCGCTCCCGCAGAGCGGGCAGTACCCGACGGTGGATGAAGGTGAAGTCCTCCTCCAGATGGAGGTAATCGCTGTTTTTGGTGGTCTCCCAGCTGTCCCAGAAGGCCAGATAGGCGGCCAGATCGTGGCTGAGGAGCAGCTTGTTCCCCCAGCCCAGTTCGCACAGCCGGGCAATGGTGTCCACCCGGGGCTCCAGCCCCAGGTCCCGGTCGCAGAATCCGAAGCGGTCCATGCCCAGCCAGCAGCCCCGCTCCAGCATGGCGGTGAGGTATTCCAGCTCGGTGGTGTCGCCGCTGTGACCCAGGATCACCCGGTTTGCGGGCACGCCGCAGCTCTCGAACAGGTCCAGAATCTCCCCGCCGCTGCGGACGGCGGGATCATGGTGGCAGAAGATGGGCAGTCCGGTCTCGGCGGCCACACGGCCGGTGGCGTGGAGTACCTTGCGGAGCAGAGGCGTCACCCCGGCCCGGGCTACACCCGCCTTCAGGATGCCCGGCTTGCTGTCGGTACCCTGAATACCATCGGTGCAGTCGCCCATCAGCAGGTCGTAGATCTGCTCCTCGTCCCGGAAGCCCAGCCAGGGCTCCTCCTGATAGTAGAAGCCGGTGGAGGCGATGATGTTCAGTCCCGTGCGGCGGGCCACATCCCGCATCAAGTGAATGTCACGGCCCAGGTTTACAGGCGTGCCGTCCACCACGGTGGCCACACCCTGCTGTGCTGCCTTGCCCAGCATCCCGCAGGACATCTCGGTCACCTTGTCCGCTTCATAGAAGCGGGAACCGAAGTTCATCCGCATGGACCAGTCGGCGCAGGTCAGATGCTCGTGCATCAGCACCTGGCCCAGTTCCGACGTGTCCACCGGGCCCAGTACGCTCTGGATTTTCATATCAGTCGATCCCCAGAGCGGCGCGGACCTTCTCGCCGTCAAAGGCGGGAATGCCCAGGATCTGGCGGGCCTCGGCGGGGGTAGCGGGGGTATTGCCGAAGGCCTTGACAGCGGCCACGGCACGCTCCACCAGCATATGGTTGGTGGCCATGATCTTCTTGCCGTTCTCGTCCACGCCAAAGACCACATTGTCCTCCATGCCCACACGGATGTGGCCGCCCAGGGCCAGGGCCGCGAACATGATGGGCAAATGACCCTTGCCCACACCGAAGGCGGACCAGGTGGAACCGGCGGGGATGTGATTTACCAGATAGAGCAGGTTCTCCACGGTGGCAGGCATACCGCCCAGCACGCCCAGGCAGAACTGGTAGTGGCAGGGAGTGGGCAGGTGGCCCTTCTTCACAAAGTAGTCGGTAACACCCAGCATACCGGCGTCAAAGATCTCGATCTCCGGCTTGGTGCCCTTCTCCATGTACAGGTCGCCCAGCTGCTGGAGGAACTGGGGAGAGTTGATGAATACGCCGCCGGGCATCCAGTTGAAGGAACCGGCATCGTAGGAGCCCATCTCAATGCCGGGCAGCTCCTTGTGGTGCGCCATACGCTCCTCATCGGTGGCGGGATGCTGAGGAGAAGCACCGGAAGAGGTGCAGTTGATGATGACGTCACAGTCCTTGTGGCTGCGGATCAGGCGGATGGTCTCACGGAACTTCTCCTTGTCCATAGCGCCCAGGCCGTCGTCGGCACGCATATGCAGGTGGACCACAGCGGCGCCCAGCTTCCAGGCGTCATAGGCCTCGTCGGCAATCTGCTGGGGGGTTTCGGGGATCTTGTAACCCGCGGGGGTGACCGCGCCGGTCAGCGCGGCGGTAATGATGGTCTTTGCCATTTCAGTTCCACTCCTTTTTCATGGTTCCGCGCCGGCATCCGGCACGGTTTAGGAAACAGGTATGGGAAAAAGAGGCCGGATACGGCCCCTTCTTCCCTGTTGGATTAAAACTCGTAGCCTTCCGGCTCGTTGCTGTGCTCAAAGACGAAGGGATTCTCGATCTCTCCAGCCTTGACCTTCTGCCACCACTGGTTGGCCTTCTGGGGCATGGTGCGCCAGCTCTCGGCGGTCTGGGGCTGCTCCATGTCGTGGGTGGCGTAACGCCAGTCGTTCACGCGGCTGATGTACTTCTCATCCTGCTGGGCGGAATTCTCGTCGCCCAGCTCCCCGGCGGCCACCCGCAGCAGAGAACCATACTGCTCAGACACGGTGTGCAGCTTCAGGTCCTCCACCAGCAGCTTCTTCAGAGGACGCTTGGCCAGGTTGGACATGATGGTGCGGTTTTCGTAGGGCATGGTCTTCCACATCCGGGCGATCTCCCAGGCCCGCTCCAGCACCTTACCCTTGGGCAGCACCTCGTTGACCATGCCCCAGTCCAGCATCTGCTGGGCAGTGAACTGGCGGGAGGTCATCATATAGTAGTTGCCACGCTTGGTCCCGAAAAAGTGCTGGCACATCAGGCCCATGCCGTCGCCGGGTACCAGGCCGCCCTGAGCGTGGGGCACCTCCATCTTGGTGTCCTCGGAGCACAGGGTGATGTCGCACAGCATGGCGGAATCCCAGTGGAAGCCGGGGCCGGGGATGGCGCCGATGGTGGGCACGTCCAGATCAAAGATCATGTTCTTGATCAGGTTGGTATCGTCAAAATACTGGTGCTGGAACCGCTCGGTGGGCAGCTTGGAGTAAGTCTCCCAGCCGTTGGCGTCCGACTCGATCATCCAGTTGTCGCCGATGTGGGTATAGATGATGATCTCGTTCTTATAGTCCAGGCTCAGCCAGCGGGTCAGCTGGCTCATGGCCCGGTGGGACATACCGCTGTGGTGCATGGGGCCATCGTTGGTCTTCCAGGTGACCTGGACGATGCCGTCCTCACGCTTCAGATCGGCGAAGTCCTTAAACCACTCTTTATACTCGTCAAACTCGGGCAGCTTGACGTAATCAGCCATAGGCTTTCCCATTACAGTAACCTCCAATATGTAAATTGTTCCGGTCTTTGGCTTACTTCTCGTCGGGGCGATAGGGCTTCACCGGACGGCTGGGATCGAAGGGGTTGACCTCCCGACCGGCCTCCACTTCCTTGAACCACTCGATGGGCTTGGTACGGAAGCCGGCCCAGCTCTCCCGTGTGGGGGGCTGCTGCATCCAGTCGTGGCAGTAACGCCAGTCGTTGGTCTGGCTGATGTACTTCTCGTCCTGCTGGGCGGCGTTGCGGTCGCCCATGTCGCCGGCAGCGATGCGCAGCAGAGAGCCGTACTGCTCGGACACAGTGTGCAGCTTCAGATCCTCCACCAGCAGCTTCTTCAGAGGACGCTTGGCCAGGTTGGACATGATGGTGCGGTTCTCGTAAGGCATGGTCTTGAGCATCCGGGCGATCTCCCAGGCGCGGGCCATAACCTGATCCTTGGGCACCACTTCGCTGACCATGCCCCAGTCCAGCATCTGCTGGGCAGTCCACTGACGGGCGGTCATCATGTAGTAGTTGCCCCGCTTGGTGCCGAAGTAGTGCTGAGCCATCAGGCCCATGCCGTCGCCGGGCACCAGGCCGCCGTGGGCGTGGGGCACCTCGATCCAGGTATCATCGGAGCAGATGGTGATGTCGCTGAGCATGGCGGAGTCCCAGTGGAAGCCGGGGCCGGGCAGCACACCGATGGTGGGCACATCCAGATCGAAGATCATGTTCTTGATCAGGTTGGTGTCGTCAAAATACTGGTGCTGGAACCGCTCGGTGGGCAGCTTGGAATAGGTCTCCCAGCCGTTGGGATCGGACTCGGTCATCCAGCTGTCGCCGATGTGGGTGAAGATGATGATCTCATTCTGGTTGTCCAGGGACAGGATGCGCACCAGCTGGCTGATGGCCCGGTGGGACATACCGCTGTGGTGCATGGGGCCGTCGTTGGTCTTCCAGGTCACCTGCAGGATGCCGTCCTCACGGTACAGGTCCGCGAAATCCTTGAACCACTCCTTGTACTCGTCCAGCTGGGGGAGCTTCACATAATCGGCCAAAGGCTTACCCATAATCAATACCTCCATAAAATGGTCAATATAATAATTGTTGTGTCAATTTATTCCGCTTTGAAGATACCGGCCGCGCCCATGCCGCCGGCAATGCACATGGTCACCAGGGCGTACTTGCCGCCGGTGCGGTGCAGCTCAGAGATGGCCTTGCAGGACAGTACCGCGCCGGTAGCGCCCAGAGGATGACCCAGAGCCATGGCGCCGCCGTTGGGGTTGACCTTGGCAGGATCCATGCCCAGTTCCTTGATGCAGGGGCTGACCTGAGCGGCAAAGGCCTCGTTGAGCTCGATCACGTCCATATCGTTCACGGTGAGGCCAGTATACTCCATCACCTTGGGCACGGCGTAGATGGGACCCAGACCCATATAGGCGGGGTCCAGACCGCCCACGCAGAAGCCCAGGAAGGAGGCCAGAGGCTTGATGCCCAGCTCAGCGGCCTTGTCCCGGCTCATGAGCACCAGGAAGGCAGCGCCGTCGCTGGTCTGGGAAGAGGTGGCGGCGGTGACCCGGCCATTCTCCCGGAAGCAGGGCTTCATGGAAGCCATCTTCTCCATGCTGGTGTCACGGCGGATGCCCTGGTCCTTGTCAAAGACGATGGGATTGCCCTCGGCATCCACGCCGGGCAGAGGGATGATCTGATCGTCAAAGTAACCGGCGTCCTGGGCATGAGCAGCCTTCTGATGGCTGGCCAGGGCCAGAGCGTCCATCTCCTCCCGGGTGACGTTGTACTTCTCAGCCACATTCTCAGCGGTCTCGCCGTTGGAGATATACTGATTGGGGTCGTGCTCCAGCAGCCAGGGGTTCATGTCGCCGCTGCGGTCCAGAGTCATGGGCAGAGCGGTCATGGACTCAATGCCGCCGGCCACGATGCAGTCGGCCTGTCCGGCCTCAATCTGCCAGGCAGCCAGGGCCACAGCCTGGAGAGAGGAGGAGCAGAAGCGGTCCACGGTGAGGCCGCAGGCGGTGTAGGGCAGTCCGGCACGGGCGGCCACCAGGCGGGCGGGGTTCAGGCCCTGCTTGGCCTCGGGGATGGCGCAGCCCAGGATCACATCCTCCACCAGAGCGGGGTCCAGCTGGGGGATCTTCTCCATAACACCCTTCAGCACCAGGCCGCCCATGTCGATGGGATGAAGCTGACGCAGAGCGCCCTTCTTACCGGATTTAGCTACAGCAGAGCGGCCGTAGGCCACGACCACTGTTTTGCTCAGCGGTTTTGCCATATCAATCTTCCTCCATTACAATCAGATCAGGGGCCACCAGAAGCTTAGGCTCCACAGCGGCCTGAATTTCTTCCACGGTATGGCCCTTGCGGATCTCGGCCAGCACCAGACCCTCCGGGGTCACGTTGATGACACAGCGGTCGGTAACGATGTGGTCCACGCAGTGGATGGCAGTGAGGGGCATGGTGCACTGGTTCACCACCTTGGGCGCACCGTTTTTAGCCACCAGATCCATGGCCACAATCACCTTCCGGGCGCCGTTGCACAGGTCCATGGCGCCTCCCATGCCAAAGGCACGACCGGGAGAAGCCCAGTTGGCCAGATCACCGTTGGCGGATACCTGAAGGCCGCCCAGCACGGTGGCAGCCAGCCGACCGGACCGGATGACACCGAAGGACATGGCCACATCGAAGGCGCTGGCGCCAGGGACAGGGATAAAGTTTACGCCGCCGGCATTGACGAACCGCTCGTTCATCATCAGGCCCTCATTCACTGTGGCGCCGATGCCGATAAAGCCATTCTCGCTCTGGAAGAGCACCCCTTCGGCGGCATAGCTGCCGCAGAGGCTGGGGATACCGATGCCCAGGTTGACCACGTCGCCGGGTTTGAAGTAGGCAGCAGCCCGCTTGGCGATAAAGTTTCTGTTGTCCATCTGCTCCCCCTCCTTACACCAGAATCATGTCCACGAACATACCAGGCACCTTTACTTCATCCGGGCCGATCTCACCCAGATCGCAGAAGTGATCGCACTCCACGATGGACAGGTCGGCGCAGGTGGCGATGACCGGGTGGGAGGCGTGGCCGCTGCTGCCCCGATAGGCCAGGTTGCCAAGAGGATCGGCCTTCCGGCAGCGAGTCAGGGCCACGTCAGCGTGGAGCGCGGTCTCCAGCAGGTACTTCTGGCCATTGACCTCAATAACCTGCTTGCCCTCCTCCACCACGGTACCCAGGCCGGTCTTGGTGAGCACGCCTCCCAGGCCCATGCCGCCGCAGCGGATGCGCTCGATGAAGGTACCCATGGGGATAAGCTCGGCCTTCAGGGAGCCGTCCTGAATACGGGCGTTGGTACGGGGATTGGTCCCCACATGGGTGGTGATCATTTTGTCCACCCGCCCGGCCTCAATGATGCGGCTGATGCCCATGCCGGGGTCGCTGGAATCGATGGAGTACACCGTCAGATGCTTGGCCCCGCTCTCCAGCACACAATCAATCAGCCGTTCCGGCATATAGTGATTGGTCTGGCCGCCGATGGCGATGGTCTGGCCGTCCTTGAAGCTGGCGATGATCTGCTCCATGGTACGTACTTTACTTAGTTCCATATCATTCTCCTTTGCGGGACACAGGTTTCAGGAATCGGGAGAGGACCAGGCCAACTGCCGCCAGCACCGCGGCAGTGACATAGGCTCCGGTATAGCTTCCTCCTCCCATAGTTTTAAAGGTAGTAGCCAGGCTGGGCCCGATGAGACTGGCCAGGCCGAACACCACATACATGACGCCGTAGTTTTCCGTGATGTACCGGGGGCCGAACATCCGGGCGGTGAGGGGTGTGAGGATGGAGGCCAGGCCGCCATAGCAGGAAGCCGCCACGCCCATCAGCACCAGCACCAACACCTCCTGCCCCACCACGGCCAGCAGGCCCATGGACAGGATGCACAGCACAAAGACCGCACCAGCGGTATTGACCAGTCCCAGCTTGTCCGACAGGCTGCCCCACAGAAAGCGTCCGGCCATGTTGCAGGCGGCAAACACGCTGACGAAAAGGGCCGCTCTGGAGGAGGAATAGCCCAGGGACTGCTGGAGGATGGGAGATGCCTGGCTGATGACGATGACGCCGGCCACCAGGCCGCAGGTGAACACCACAACCATCTTCCAGAAGGTTCCGGTACGCACCATCTGGCCCCGTCTCAGGTCGGCGGCCCCTCCCTGCTCCCCCCTGCTCTTGGGCGCCATAGCGGCCTGAAAACCCTCGGGCGGATCAATCAGAAGCAGGGAGCCGACCAAAATAATTACGGCAAAGAGGATGCCCAGCACCTGAAAGGCCCGGTCCATGCCCACACCCTCCATCAGCGCCGCGGCGGTAGGGGCCCACAAAATGGCGCCTGAGCCGTAGGCGGCGGTGCCCAGTCCGGAGGCCAGTCCGGACCGGTCTGGGAAGAGGCGCACCACATAGGCCATCATGCTGGGGTAGATGAAACCTACGCCCAGTCCGGAGATCACACCGTAAAACAGATAGAGCTGCCAAATCTGGTTCATCCATCCCGTCAGCAGCAGTCCGCCGCCGAAGAGAATCGCACCTACGATCACACCGGCCCGGGTGGACATACGGCGGATCAGTCCGCCGAAGATCAGAGGCGCCATGGTGGAACACAGTACCGTAATGGTATAGGCCAGGGCCACGCCGGAGTCAGCCCAGCCGAAACGAGTCACAATGGGGTTTTGCAGCACGCTCCAGGCGTAGCCGAAGCCGGCGCAGACACAGATCACCATGGCGGAAATGAGACAGACCCAGCGCCGCCGGGTAAACGCGGTAAAATCCTTCGGGAAAGCCATGAAACCTCCTCTTACAGCTTGCGGTGGAGTTTCAGCAGCTCAATGAGCATCTGATCCCGATACTTGGCGCAGTCCTCATTGGTGTGGCCGATGTGATCGGGGAAATTGGCCATCTCCTTGTCCACACCGGGCTGAGCCACCTCGGCCCAGTTGTCGGGCTGATGGGTCCAGGAAGCCATGTCAGCCAGCCAGCGGTCGCCGGAGTTGCCCAGCATCTGCACCATACCGGTGAGACCGCCGGGGTTGCCCAGCTGCATGATCATGTTGTGGCCGAAGATGGCCCAGCGCAGGCCGGGGCCGTATACCAGGGCCTTGTCCGCGTCCTCCACGGAGCACACGCCCCGCATGACCAGATCCTGCACCTCACGGTAAAGGGCCAGCTGGAGCCGGTTGGCAATAAAGCCGGGGCACTCCTTGCGCAGCAGCACCGCCTCCTTGCCGATGGACTGATAGAAGTCGTAGGCCAGCTGGAGCAGCTCCGGATCGGTCTTGTCGCCGGAGGTCAGCTCCACCAGGGGAATCAGATGAGGGGGATTGTAGGGGTGGGCACCCACGCAACGCTCCGGGTGAGCCGCCTGGGCTGCGATATCACTGACCAACAGGCCGGAGGTGGAGCTGGCATAGATGGCGTCGGCGGAAGCATACTCCTCCACCTGGGCCAGGATAGACCGCTTGATCTCCAGCCGCTCAGGGCCGCTCTCCTGGATGAACTGGGCGTTCTTCACCGCCTCTTCCATGGAGGTGGTCAGCTTCACACGATCGGCGATCTCCTGCCGCCGCTGGGGTGTCACTGCCTTGAACTGCTCCAGGGCATCCAGGCTCTTGTGCATCTGAGCCTGACTCTTGGCCAGCTGCTCGTCATTGATATCGTACAGAACCACATCCAGGCCCTTCATGGCAAACTGAATTGCCCAGCTGGAACCGATCACACCGCCGCCCACACAGGCCACTCGCTTGATCTCTTCCGGTTTCATATGTAAATCCAGCTCCTTTCACTGTGTAACCCGGCGGCGTGCTGGCGCCGGCGGTCCGTTGGGATCCAGGTTCGAGAATAGAGTCAGAGCCCTGGAAAGACACTCTTTCAGGGCAAGCTGACTCTGTTCCCGCGCAGGGCGTCCCGTTCTTGGACTTCAAAGCCCTGCGCCCTGCCGGGGCGTGATCCCATCCCGCCCCGGCAGAACATCTGTGGAATTATAGCGGAGGCCTGTATCCGAACGGGTTCAGGCCTCCCCTTCCCCGCTCTAAGCTGCAGTGATAGCGCAGGCTGGTGGCGGCGCGCACCATCTCGTCCCAGTTGGAAAACTGGGTGCTCTCCTTGACAAAGCTGTCCAGCAGAAGGGGCGCATAGACGATGGTATCCGCCTTCCAGTTGACCATCACCGCACTGGAGAATTTGAACCCGTCAAAGTTCTCAAAGCGGGTGTTCTGCTGCATGAATTCGTCGGTAAAGATATCCTCCAGCAGCTTCATCAGTTCAGGGGCGTTGGTCAGGGACACATAGCCCTGATTATTATTTGTTGCTTCCATAGAACTTCTCGGCCTCTTTCTCAACGTAGCCGCGCCAGGCGGGAGCATCGTCCTCCATCCGCTGACGAATCCAGGGCATCAGTTCAGGCTGGCCGGTGACAGGCTCCTTGCGGACGACGGTCATGTACAGGGAGCCCTCTCCGGGGGGACAGCCGGGCAGGAAGTAGGCATCGGGATGCTCCTTCAGGTGCCGGCGGGTGCAGTTGCCGTGGAGGATGATCTGCTTGTCGGGGGTGTTGGGATCCAGCTTGTTGTCGCAGCCGGCCACAACGGTCATGCCCTTGTTCTCATCGTAGATGCCGATGGCCTTCAGGGTCTCCATGTTCAGGGTGAGCAGAGCCTGGCAGCTGGAGCAGGCGCCCTCGCAGTGGACGTCATACTCAGGCCAACGGTTGCGGATGTCCTCCAGATAGGGGACCCACATCTTCTTGTAGCAGTCGGCCAGCTTGTCACCCACCACCTCGATGTGATCCGGGTTGGTGGTACCCAGGCCCACCTCATCGGCCACCTTGAAGTAACTCACGCCGTCGGGATCGATGCCCACCAGCTCGCAGGCCATGCGGTCCAGAGCCACGGGGTCCTTGGAACCCATGACGCAGTCCAGCTCAATGGGGGTGGGAGTGTGGGGGGAGTAGCCGCTGGCGGCGCTCATCACGTCCATGATGTTCAGGTCGGGCCGGCAGACGCTCCACACATCCATCATGGCCATGGTCAGGTTCTGGCGGTGCATGGTGGTGTGGACCTGGTCCTGCACCACGCCCTTGATGTTCTTCAGCGCACCGGAGAACACCATGCTGGCGTGGGCCTTCAGGATGGGCAGGTTGATGATGTGCTCGGCCTCCAGCAGCAGGCGGGGCAGCTTCACATGGCTGATGTTGGAGCGGTAGCCGCGGACAGCCACATTGATGAGGTCCTTGTCCCGCTTGATGTCGACCAGCTCCACGCCCTCTTCCTCGGCCACCTTGGCAATGCCGCAGGCCTCGTAGCACTCGATGGTGTCGCAGCCAACGGCGGCGGCCTCAGCGATGACGATGCGCTTGGGATTGGCCTTCTTGACCTCGCGGATCACGGCGCGGACGGTCTCGGGGTGGGTACACACGGCAAACTCCGGGGGAGCCGCATGACCGGCGTTGGGCTTGAGTACTACAGTGGAGTTGGGCTCGATCATCTTGGTCACGCCGCCCATCATGTCAAAGACGCGGGTAACGTTTTCCTGTACGTCCTTGCCATGGGCAAGCGCCACAGTAGAGTTCTTGCTCATAGGGTTACCTCCTTTTGTATTTGGACCGCTCACTTTTTATGGGCGGCCATGTAGTCCTGGTCATACTTGTGATCCTGCAGAGCCAGAATCAGCAGGATGGAAATAAAGGCCAGTACCGCGAAAACGATGTAAGCCACGCTCAGGCTGTTGAACAACTGCTTGATCAGGCCGTTGACAGCAAAGTTGAGCATGAAGATGATGCTGGTCAGGGGGAACACCACGCTGTTGACCTTGGCGTAGCCCACCCGGCCGAACACGGAGCCGGGAACGGAGTTCATCAGGTTGGGAGCGGCAGCACCCAGGAAGCCGATGATCACCAGGGACACCCACACCAGAGGCATGATGCCGCTGACGTTACACAGCATGGCGATGATGTACAGAACGCCGGTGAGCACGCCCGCCTTCTTGATGCCAAGTTTAAACACGATGCGGCCGAAGATCACCGAGCCGATGATGCCGATCACAGCGATGGCGCTCATAACGCCGGTGGCCATACCCAGATCCATGCCCACCTCCATGTTGCGGGCAACCAGCTGGGTCATAATACCCATCTGGACCAGCATCAGCAGGCCGGTGGCAAACACACACAGCCACACTTCCTTGGTCCGCAGCAGCTTGCCGGTGGTCCAGCCCGCATCGGAAACCTCGGGGGGCTTGGTGGAATAGTTAGCCTTGAACTCGGCCTCAGTGACGTTATCGGGATACAGGCCTCGCTCAGTGGGGGTATTGCGCAGCAGGATGGCGCCGATCACGCCCACCACCACAGCCACAATGCCGCAGATCATGGAGCTGGTGCCGATGCCCATCGAACCCACCAGCACGGTAAGCAGGGGGACGAAGAGCATGGTGCCCAGATTGGAACCCATGGCCACAACGCTCATGGCCTGGCCCTGCTTCTTGGGGAACCACATGGCCACCAGGGTACCGATGCCCACAAAGGAGCCGGCGCTCAGGCCGCCGCCCACGCAGCACATGGCGATGAGATACATGGGCACGTTCACGGCGTTACCGGCAGCGATGTGACCCAGGCCCGCCAGGATCAGGCAGCCGGCAGCCACCTTGCTGGGGCCGATGCGCTGATTGACCTGGCCGGCCACAATGGCCACCAGAACACCAATCACACCGGCAATGGAGTTCATGGTAAGGATCAAACTTTGATCCACGTTCAACTTTTCCGCTACCGCGGGAGAGATCACGTTGGTGCCGTCAGCAAAAAAGCCGCCGTTGCTGAAGAAGATCAGCAATCCGAAGATCAGCAGAAACCAACCCCAGGCACCAAAGCCTCGCTTCGTTTGTTCCATACTTTCACATTCCTTTTTACACATTCCATCTGGGCAAACCGGACAGCGCCGTCTGCCCTTCCCTCTTGCGTAGCATTGCCTGACGTTCCGGATCGTCTTGGAGCGATTATCAGTATAAGCTTTACAAGCATTTTTGAAAAATATATAATGTTTACAACAGTATAAACAATTCATATACTTACCAGGAGGAAACTTGGCATGGAACTTTCACAGCTTCGGTACTTTTCTGCCGTAGCCCAGTTGGGTAATATGTCCAAAGCGGCTGAGACCATGTTTGTGTCACAGCCCAATCTGAGCACTTCCCTGTCCCGGCTGGAGGAAGAGGTAGGAGTCCCGTTGTTTGAACGCAGGCGGGGCAAGATCACCCTGAATCAGAGCGGCGAGTGTTTCCTGCGCTATGTGGATCAGGCTTTGTCCGCCCTGGAAAAAGGCGTGCAGGAGGTACGCAACCTTAACGCCGACCGCCCAGAACCCCTGTCTATTGCCTGTATGGTGGACGATACGATCATGCTTCAGCAGTTTCTGCTGAAAAATCCGGATATCAGTTTGAATCATCAGCGCGCCGATCTGCCCTCCGTCACCGCAATGCTGGAGCGCCAGGAGGTAGACCTGGCGCTCACGGTACTGGAGCCCCCGGGAGACGATCTGGCCTTTGAACGGCTGTATGAGTGTGACTTTGTGCTGCTGCTTAACCGCGCCCATCCCCTGGCCAGCTGCCAGAGTATCAGCCGTCAGCAGCTGGCGGGCGAGCACCTGGCCATTGACGGTTCCCGGGTCAACCGGACCACCTTCTGCGCCGCCGAAGGAAAAATGGGAAGCACCCCCATCATCGACTACGACGTGCGGCACCTGGAGCTGCTGCTCTCCCTGGTGGAGGCCAACCGCTGTATCTCCATTGTGCCATCGGTAAAATATCGGGAGCTGCGGCTGCTGGGCAAGCACAGCGACGTGGTCTGCCGGCCCTACTCCGACGGCGCACCGGTGGCCTATTTCGGCGTCGCCTACCACAAGCGCCGTCCGCTGAACGCTCAGGGCAAGCGCTTTCGGGACTTTGTGCGCGACTATATGCAGGGGATCGACCGGGCCTATGAGGCATTGATGGAGCAGGTCCGCTCCGAGATTGCAGACGATGCATCGCAGAGCGCCACCTGACCTGAGCGCATATAAAAAGCCCCCGCTGGGGACCATTTGAGGTCCTCAGCGGGGGCTTTTTCATTCTGTTATGCTACGTTCTTTGCAATTTTCCAGCGGTTGGAGCGGTAGAACCACCAGCCCACCGGCACCGAGCTGGACACCGCGATACCACAGGCCAGATAGACGCCGTAGATGCCCATAAAGTGCTCCAGCACCACAGCCAGCACCAGACGCACTACAATGCAGTTGAGGAAGGAGTTCCACATAATAAATACCGTGTGACCCGAACCGGTGGCCAGGGTATTGTAGGTAAACATTCCCGCATAGAACAGCTGACACACAATCTCGATCCGCAGGTTGATGACCGCCCAGGCCTGCACATCGGGGTCGGGGGTAAAGATCATCACCAGCCAGGGGGCCAGCACCTCAGCCAGGACGATGATAATCGCCGCCATACCCAGTGACAGCTTCATACAGGTCTTCATCACCTGCTCCGCCCGGTCATACAGCTTGGCGCCCAGGCACTGGGCACACATGGTGCCCGCGCCGGTGGTAAGGGCGGACAGGAAGAGCTGACAGAAATCCCGGATCTTGTTGGATACGCCGTTGGCAGCGGACACATCCACGTCGTACTTGTTGATGAGGGTAAGCACCACCAGCCAGGACACACTGGCGATGGTCCACTGGAGAGCCACCGGCAGACCCAGCTTCAGGGTGCGGCTCACCACCTGCTTCTCCGGAGCCAGGTATCGGGGCAGCAGGCCCAAACTCTCCCGGTGGATCAGGCAGAAGATCAGGGCGGTCACAAAGGACACTCCCTGCCCGATCACGGTAGCCAGGGCAGCGCCCATCACTCCCATCTCACACACGGCAACAAAATAAATGTCCAGCACCACATTGAGGCTCACCGACAGGATGATGCAGTACAGCGGGATGCGGGAGTTGCCCACGCCACGCAGGATGGCCGACAGGGCGTTATAGCCGAAGATGAAAAGCAGGCCCACGCCGCAGATTCCCAGATAGGCCACTGAATCCTCCATAGCAGGAGCACGCAGCAGGATCAAAATAGGCCGGCACAGCAGCACCACCAGAGCGGTAAAGAGGATACCAGCAATGATGCCGATAGTCAGGGTATTGCCCGCTGCTTTCCGGCGGTCCTCCTCGGCGCCGCTGCCGAAGTAGCGGCTTACCAGGATGTTGCCGCCTACCGTAACACCAATCGCCAGTTGGGTGAGCATATTCATGATCACGCTGGAGGTGTTGATGGCGGAGATTCCGTTGTCTCCAATAAAATGGCCGGCAATGATGATATCTGTGATGGAATAGATGGCCTGCAGCAGGCTGGAGGTCACCAGGGGCATGGCGTACCGAATAAGCTTCCGGCTGACGCTACCCTGGGTCAGGTCATTTTGAAGGGCGGGCATTCCCATTCTCTCCTTTTCTCTGTCTCATACAGAATATAGTGTACCTCTCCCCCGCCCCGGCCGCAATACCCACCTTTTGCACAGTCACTTCCCTTTTAGTAATCAAAAAAGCAGAAAAGGGCCCTGCCGCTGTGCAGCAGGGCCCTCATAGATTACTTGCTGTGCTTTTTGGTCAGATACTCGTGCATGGAAGCGGCAGCCTTCTTGCCGGCGCCCATGGCCAGGATCACGGTAGCCGCGCCGGTGACCGCGTCGCCGCCGGCGTACACGCCCTCCCGGCTGGTCTCCATGGTCTCCTCGTTGACCTGGAGGCAGCCCTTCTTGTTGGTCTCCAGGCCGGGAGTGGTGGACCGGATCAGGGGGTTGGGGCTGGTGCCCAGGCTCATGACCACAGTGTCCACGTCCATCACGAAGTTGGAGCCCTCCACCACCTTGGGGGCACGGCGGCCGCTCTCGTCGGGAGCAGTGAGGCGCATCTTGACGCACTCCAGGCCGCCCACCTTGCCGGTGCCGTCGTCCAGTACCCGCACAGGATTGGTGAGCAGCATGAACTCGATGCCCTCCTCCTTGGCGTGGTGGACCTCCTCCTTACGGGCGGGCATCTCCTCCTCGTCCCGGCGGTAGAGCACATAGACGTGCTTGGCGCCCATGCGCTTGGCGCAGCGGGCGGCGTCCATGGCCACGTTGCCGCCGCCGATGATAGCAGCGGAGCCGGAGATCTTCAGGGGGGTGTCGTATCCCTCCCGGTAGGCCTTCATCAGGTTGATACGGGTCAGGTACTCGTTGGCGGAGTACACGCCCGCCAGGGTCTCGCCCTCGATGCCCATGAACATGGGCAGGCCGGCGCCGGAGCCAATGAACACGGCCTCGTAGCCCTCCTCAAACATCTCGTCGATGTCGAAGGTCTTGCCGATGACCATGTCGGTCTCCAGATCCACGCCCAGGGCGGACAGCTTGTCCACCTCATTCTGCACGATGGCCTTAGGCAGACGGAACTCGGGGATGCCGTACACCAGCACGCCGCCGGCGGTATGGAAGGCCTCGAACATGGTGACCTGATAGCCCAGCTTGGCCAGGTCGCTGGCGCAGGTCAGGCTGGCGGGGCCGGAACCCACCACCGCCACCTTGATGCCGTTGCTCTGGGGCTTCTCAGGCATGGCGTTGATGTTCTCCCGGTACCAGTCGGCCACAAAGCGCTCCAGGCGGCCAATGGCCACAGGCTCACCCTTGATGGCACGGACGCAGCGGGCCTCACACTGGCTCTCCTGGGGACACACACGGCCGCTGACGCTGGGCAGGGCGTTGGTGTCGGAGATGATCTCATAGGCGGCCTTGAAGTCGCCCTCGGCCACCTTGGCGATGAACTCAGGGATGCGAATATTCACCGGGCAGCCGCCCACGCAGGGCTTGTGCTTGCAGTTGAGGCAGCGGCCGGCCTCCTCCATGGCCATCTCGGCAGTGTAGCCCAGAGAGACCTCCTGGAAGTTATGGTTGCGTACATTGGGGTCCTGCTCCGGCATGGGGACCTTCTTCAAACTCATATTAGGCATTGTATCAGTCTCTCCTTACTGGATCATTTCCTTGGCAAGCTGGTCCATGCGGCAGGCGTGGCGCTCCTTCTCCTCCGCCTCCTGAGCACGGTAAACCGCATTGCGGTTCATCAGCTCGTCAAAATCCACCTCGTGGCCGTCAAAGTCGGGGCCGTCCACACAGGCAAACTTCATCTTGCCGCCCACGGTGACACGGCAGCCGCCGCACATACCGGTGCCGTCGATCATGATGGGGTTCAGGGAGACGATGGTCTTGATACCGTAGGGTTCGGTGGTCTTGGACACAAACTTCATCATGGGGATGGGACCGATGGCGATGACAGCATCATAGTGGATGCCGGAGTCAATGAGCTCCTTCAGCTTGACGGTAACGAAGCCCTGCTCGCCATAGGAGCCGTCGTCGGTCATAATGTAGCAGTGGTCGCTGACGGACTTGAACTCGTCCTCCAGAATGACAATATCCTTGGAGCGGAAGCCGGCGATCACGTCCACCTCCAGGCCCTCGGCATGGCAGGTCTTGGCCTGGGGATAGGCAATGGCGCAGCCCACGCCGCCGCCCACCACGCAGACGCGCTTGGCGCCCTCAGGCAGCTCGGTGGGCAGGCCCAGAGGACCCACAAAGTCCTGGATGTGGTCGCCCTCATTCAGGTCGGCCAGCAGCTCGGTGGTCAGGCCCACCTTCTGGAAGATGATGGTGATGGTGCCCTTCTCACGGTCATAGTCGGCGATGGTCAGGGGGATGCGCTCACCCTGCTCATCCAGCCGCAGAATGATAAACTGTCCCGCCCGCGCCTTCTTGGCGATCAGGGGGGCTTCAACCTCCAGCAAGGTAACGCTGGGGTTCAGCACCTTCTTGCGTACGATCTTTACCATAGTATTCAACCTCTTCTTCTCAATAACAATCTGCGGCACGGTTTCCCGTCACGGCCGCTTCCGCCATTTTTATGACTGCCCAGTTTAGAAAACCTTACAGCCCCAATGGTTTGCGGCCTTCCAGTCATACGGATAAACGATATCAGTTTTCCCTTACTTTGTCAAGCGGCAATCACCGCCTTTGGCACATCATCCAAAGCTTCGCCCCTGCCAAAGGGGCCACTGTACCCGAATGGCAAACATACCGTTTTCCAGTTCAGCGGTCAGTTGGCAGCCCATCTGCTCCGCCAGAGTTTTGACAATGGCCAGGCCCAGACCGGTGTTGCGGCCGGTGCGCATTTTATCGGAAGTAAAGAAGCGATCGAAGATATGGGGCAGGTCCTCCGCCGTCAGCTCATCGGTCTCGTTGGCAAAGAGGCTCACCACCTTGTCCCCCTCCTGCCAGAGCCGGACGGTCATCTTCCCCCGTCCGTGGTCCAGGGCGTTGCGGATCAGATTGGTAAATACCCGCAGTACGCCGCCGTTGTCTGCCTGCACCGGCGGCAGATGCTCAGACAACTCCACCGTCATATCAAAGTGCCGGTCGGTAAAGTCGTTGTAGAAGGCGGCCAGCAAACCTGACAGGCTGGTATAGAGATTCACCGGTTCCTGCTCCAGAGGAAACTCTCCCCCTTCCAGCCGGGACAGGTCATAAAAGCCGGTGATGAGACTCTGCAATGCCTTGGCCCGGCTCTCCACCACCGCAAGGTACTCCCTCCGCTCTCCCTCCGGCAGCGAAGGGTCCTCCAGCAGCTGAAGATAACCCAGGATGGAGGTCAGAGGGGTACGCAGGTCATGGGACACGTTGGCAATCTGCTGGCGAAGGGAGCGCTCCCGCTCCAGCCAGCGGGACTGGTCCTCCCGCCGCAGCTCCAGCAGGTGGTTGACCCCCTCCAACAGTTCCTCCGCCGCCCGGTTGGGTATCGCCATCCGCAGCCGCGCGGTGCTGTCTCCCTGGGTGAGCTCCCGTAGCTGCTCCGCCGCCCCTTTCAGCGCCCGGTGCTGGGTCCAAACCCACAGACCCAGTCCGGCGCATACCGCCGCCAGCACAACGCAAAGGATGATCGCCATGGTCCCATCTCCTCTCCAGCCCAAGCGGGCGTGCCGCAGGAAGCGGCACGCCCGTGGAAAAGTTTCTTTTTACTTGATCTCCCGCCGCCGGAACCAGAGCAGGCCCAGCGCTGTGGTAAATACCAGCCAGCCTATCCCTACAGCCCAGCACCAGAACTGGTACTCCCAGGTAAGCCAGCCGGACAGAAAATCAGGCATCAGCAGGGATGCTGGCATTAAAATCGCCTGAATCAGACTGCCGACCCGGCCCTCGGTACCCATGGCCGCCAGCACAGGCTGGCCAAAGAAGCTGAGGATATAATAGAACGCCATCCATGCCGCCGTGCTGGGGATGAGCAGGGCCATCATGTGGCACAAGCTATATATCCCGCACCAGACGGGAAGGGCCCCCAGCAAAGAGAAGCCTACCACCGCCAAAGCAACCAAATCGGCCTCCCGGGAGTAGTGAGGCAGGGCCAGCCAACCCACCAGCAGGTAGCTTCCCAACAGCAGCAGGCACAGCACCAGCCCCAGCATCAATCCGGCCAACAGCTTGCCCCAGTAGATCCGTCCCCGGCTCAGCCCGAAGGACACCTCATTTTTTAAGCTCCCCAGGGCCTTGCCGTCCACGATCTGGGTAAGCAGCGGGGCAACCAGCATCCCCAGCAGCATGGTAGTGGAGGCAGCGGAGGCCATTTGGGAAAAGTCGTCAGCCTCCAGCATCATAAAGGTGAACAGAGCGGTACACAGTCCCAGGAAAAGGGCCAGACCGTAAATTCCCTTGTGCCGGAAGGCCTTCCACAGCTCCGCCTTAATGTAGTTGAGCATATGTCTCCCTCCCGGCTCTGTCTGTCAGCGGATCTCTTTTTTCCGGAATGCCAGCAGGCCTACCAAAATGGACCCCGCCAGCACCACCAGGCCTACCACCCAGCACCGGCCCACATAGTCCCACTGGAAGGCATAGAGATGCAGCTGCTCCAGCATAACGGCGGGCATAAATTGCCGGATCATCTCAAAGGTCGGATGGATGAGCAGACCGCACAGTTGGAGGATGGAGGGCACCACACCCAGCAGGGCCACCGCCACAAAGGCGGCCAAGGTGGTGTTGCGCACCAGGAAATAACAGGCCAGTACCACGCCCTGGGCTCCCAGCCACAGGGGGAGCGCACCGGCGAGGGTGTAGCCCACCAGTGCCAGACCGGTCTGGTCCAGTTCATTGTGAGGCAGCAGCACCCAGCAGCCTGCCATATAGAGGGCCACCATCACCACCGCCGCCAGCAGTGCCACCAGGGTAGCCACCACCAGCTTGCCCAGGTAGATCCGCACCCGGGACACGCCGTAGGACACCTCATTTTTCAGAGTGTTGTGCTTATACTGCTCAGAAAAGACCATATCGCCGGTGAGGATGGTGGCGTACAGTCCGACGCTCAGCATCATGGGGATCATGATGACGGCGGAGTAAAAGTCCATTTGCGTGTTGCCGTTGGACCAAGTGAACCAGAACCCCCACAGCATCAGCCCCTCCAGGGCCAGCACCACCAGCAGGGTCAGGTAGAGATACTTTCTCCGGAATACTTTATAGCATTCAGCGGCCAGATAGTTACGCATGGCGGACACCTCCGATCATGGACAGGAAGTAGTCCTCCAGGTTGGCCCCCCGGCTCTCCAGGGAGCGCAGGGCCACGCCGCCCTCCACCAGCACCTTTGCCACTGTCTGGGGCTGGTCCAGGAAGCTGTACAGCCGCAGGATACCGCCGGAGAGCACCTCGTAGTCCCGGGTACCCAGCTTCTGCTCCAGCACCAGGGAGGCGGCGGAGGGGTCCTCCACCCCCACCTCGATGCAGGCCCGGCACTTCTCCTCCAGATCCCGGGCAGTGATCTGCTCCAGCATGACCCCGTTGTCGATGAAGCCGTAGCAGGTGGCCAGGTTGGCCAGCTCCGGCAGGATGTGGCTGGAGATGAGGATGGTGGTCTGCCGCTCCCGATTGAGCTTGAGCAGCAGGTTGCGGAACTCCACAATGCCCTCCGGGTCCAGACCATTGATGGGCTCGTCCAGCAGCAGGAAGTCGGGCCGGTTCATCAGCGCCAGAGCCAGGCCCAGCCGCTGCTTCATGCCCAGGGAAAAGTTCTTAAAGATCTTTTTTCCGGTGTTGGCCAGGTCAGTCTCCTCCAGCACCTGGTCCACCGTTCCTTTGCCGGGGATACCCCGCTGGATGCGATAGTATTCCAGGTTCTGCCGGGCGGTGAGGTAGGGATAGAAGCTGGGGGTCTCTACCATGACCCCGGTACGGGCACGCACCTTCATCAGGTCCTTACCCGTGGCCCCGAAGAGGGAGATCTCCCCCGCCGTAGGCACGGTCTGACCGGTCACCATGCGGATGATGGTGGTCTTTCCGGCGCCGTTGCGGCCTACCAGGCCATAGATCTGGCCCTTCTCCACCGTCAGCTCCGCCCGGTCCACCGCAGTGTGGGCCCCGTACCGCTTGGTCAGGCCCTTTGTGTGTAATACGGTATCTGTCATAGGGCATCAGCCTTTCTCTTGGTTTGTGATGCCAGTATACAGGCAAGTCAATAACCGGGCTTTAAGCAAAGGTGAAGAATGTTTAAAGTTGGGTGTGATCTTATAAATCGTTCAGTTTGAAGCCGATACCCCACACCGTCTTGATGTACTCCTTGGGGCTGGCTTTTGCCAGCTTGGACCGCAGATTGGAGATGTGGACGTTTACCGTATTGTCGTCCCCCATATACTCCCCGCCCCACACCTGCTGGTAGAGCTCCTCCCGGGTAAAAACCTTCTTGGGATGCTCCATCAACAGGGCCAAAATGCGGAATTCCCGGGCGGTGATGGTCACCGGCTTGCCGCCGGCAGTGACGGTGACACCCTCCTTGTCCAGCACCAGGTCCCCGTGGGTAAGCACAGCCCCGCCGCTCCCCCGGTCAAACTGTTTGTACCGGCGCAGCTGGGCCTCCACCCGGGCCAGCACCTCGGCGTTGTCGAAGGGCTTGGGGATGAAGTCATCCGCCCCCAGCCGCAGCACGTTCACCCGGTCCTCCAGCCCCGCCTTGGCAGAGAGGACGATGATGGGCATGGTTTTACGCCGGCGGAGCTGGGCAATAAACTCCTCCCCGGTCATGCCGGGGAGCATCAGGTCCAGCAGCACCAGATCATAGTCATACTGCTCCGCCCACAGGGCGGCTTCACTGCCCGAGTAAGCGGGCCGGCAGTCATAGCCCGCCCCGGTCAGGATCTTGCACAGCAGGTTATTGATGTCCTGGTCGTCTTCCACCACCAGGATGTGGCAGGTCTCCATATATGATCTCCTCCTGGTCCCCGGTTATTTCACCCGCAGCCGCTTAGCCAGCTCGTGGTCCGGGTCCACCACGGCGGTCTGATAGGTGGTATACACCACCATACCCGGCCGGGCCCCGGCGGGCTTTTTCACATACTTCACCGGCGTATAGTCTACCGGCACCCGGGTGCTGTCCCCCGCCTGAGAGAAGGTAGCCGCCAGAATGGCCGCCTCAGTGAGGCTCTGGGCGTCGGCCTCCCCTCCTTCCAGCCACAGGATCACGTGGGAGCCGTGGATCTTCTGGGTGTGGAGCCAGATGTCGCTCTTATAAGCCATCTTGGTGGTAAGCTGGTCGTTCTGGCTGTTGTTCTTGCCCACAGTGATGCGTAGGCCGGTGGTGGAGCGGAACTCCATGGGCTTGCCCGCCACCCGCTTCTCCCGCTTGGCGGCAGTCTTGGCCCGGCGGAGATAGCCGGTGTCAGTGAGCTCCTGGCGGATCTCCCCCAGGTCCCGCTCCCCCTCCGCCAGGCGGATGTTCTCCAGCACGCTGTTGAGATACTCCAGCTCGCGCTCGCCCTTCTCAATCTGGATGGTGAGCATCTCCTCCGCCTTCTTGGCCTTGTTGTAGTCCTTATAATATTTGGCGGCGTTCTGCTGAGGGGTGAGCAGTGGGTCCAGTTTGATGTCGATCTCACCATAGTCCGGGTCGTAGAAGTTCTGGGCATGGAGCACCGCCATCCCCTTCTCCATCCGGTGGAGATTGGAGGTGATGATGTCCCCCTGCTCCCGCAGCTTTTCCCGGTCAAAGGTGGCAGTCAGCTCCTTCTCCTGATTGGCCAGCTTGCGGGCAGTGCGGTCCCGGGCGTTGGTCACCGCTTTCACCAGATCCTGGCCCCGCTGCTTGACCCGCTCCGCCGCCTCCCGGCGCTCATAGAAGCCGTCCAGCAGGGCGGAAAAGCTGTCCTGCCGGATGCTCTCGGTCTCCGGCCCGTATTGCAGGATAGGCAGGAAGGAGAAATCCACCGGTTTGCCTTCCCGCACCAGCAAATATGCTGTAAAGTTATTCTGCTGTACAGCATTTTGCAGCTTGAGCAACTCCCGGACCAGGCACTCCTCTCCCCCAGCCCGGAACACGATTTCCCGGGCAATCAGGGGTGAAAAGCCGGTAAAGGTGTCCATCAGCAGCTTTTCCGGCTCCTTTCCCATGGGATTATCCAGCGCGGCCCTCAGCTCGTCCTCATCAAGTGTAAAGGGATTTAACTTTTCAGGTGCCGCAGGGGGGCGATAGAATAAACCGGGCAGCACCTGGCGCTGTCCCCTGGACAGATCGCCGTCGACGCGGCGGATACAGTCGATGATGCGCCCTTCCCCATCCAGCAGGATCAGGTTGGCGGAACGGCCCATGGCCTCCAGCACCAGACGGCGCTCCACCCGGTCCCCCAGCTCGTCTATGGTCTCCAACTTAAAGTCCAGGATACGCTCCAGGGGAGGCTGGTTCAGCTCCAGAATACGCCCGCCCAGCAGGTGTTTCCGCAGCAGCATACAGAACATGGGAGGCTTGTCCGGATTCTCCCGGTTCAGGGTGGTGAGGTGGGCCCTGGGGTGGCCGGGATTGGCGGAGAGCAGCAGCTTCAGATTCTCGCCCTGCCCCCGGAGGAAGAGCACGATCTCATCCCTGGTAGGCTGATAAATCTTGTCGATCTTCCCCCCCACCACGGCCCGGCGAAGTTCCTCCGCCACGGCGGTCAGGCACAGTGCGTCTAACGGCATTCCTCTTCCTCCATCATTACGGCAAACAGTTCATTGAGCCGGTCGGTGCGACCCTGAAGCCACAACCATCCGAACAGAGCCTCCAGGCCGGTAGCAGCCTGGTAGTCCGCCCGACTGGCATTCTGGGGCACACTGTGGGGGCTGGTGTTGCGGCCCCGGCGGAACACGTCCTGCTCCGCTTCCTCCAGCAGGGGGAGAATCTTCTCCACCGCTCTGGCCTGGGCGGGAGCCGCCACATAGCGGACCGTGGCCCGATGGAGGCCCTTGGAGGTGGCCTTGCCGTGGAGACACAGCCAGGAGCGCACCATCAGCTCAAACACACCATCCCCCAGATGGGCCAGCCCCAAGCTGCTGATCCCCTGGATCAGTTCCGGCCCGGCATTGAGATGAAAATAATCGATCATAGTTCATTCCTCATTTGTAAATAGGATCTCATTCTGTCAGTATAGCGCAAACACAGTGAAATTACAACAGATCGTCCAGCCGGGGGCAGCCGCCGGGCCGGAAGGGAAAACAGAGATAGTCCCGCCCCTCCAGCGTTTCCAGCCGTGCAAAGCAAAACAGCGGCGTCAACGGAAAAGGCCGGTCTTTCCGATACAGATAGGCCAGAAGAAAGCCACGCTCGTCCCGACAGATCAGAGCCGGACCTTTGGCGGCAGCGGCCAGCAGCGGCTCCCCCATCAGCCGGCCGGGATTGTCTTCCCGCTGCCACCCTGCCGGAAGCTTCTCTGCTCCATCAAAAGAGAATGCCAATACTGCCTGACAGCCCTCCGGCGGCCAGGCACCCTGCCGCTCCAGCTCGCTGATCGTCAAGGTACGTTCCAGCCGCAGAACACCCCCCTGCGGCACAAAGGTGCCTAACAGGGCTTTTCCTCCGGCTCCCGTGAGCCAGCACTTGTACAGCCCACAGCCATCGTTGGGCAGCTGAGCGGCACATACCGCCCGGCTCCGTTCCTCCCGCACCGTGAGCCAGCCCCGGCCCTCCCACAGTGAAAACCGCCGCTCCATACCCCGTCCCCCCTTTCTGCCATTCTATGCGCTCCGGGGACCAGACAGACGAACCGGGGGGATGCCAGACAAGGCATCCCCCCGGTTTTTTCTATGGGTATGGACTCAGCAGCAGCTGTTTCCGCAGCCGCAGTTGTTGCCGCAGCTATTACCGCCACCGCAGCAGCAGCACAGCAGGATGATGATCAGAATGATCCACAGGCAGCTACCGCCGCCAAAGCCACAGCCACAACCATTGTTGCACCCCATCATAGAAGTACCTCCCGGTTTAAATGTTAGAAACCTGGAGCTGGCGGCGGAGCTTCCCGCTGTCCGGCCCGGTCTCATTCCATACTATGCCGCGCTCCGGAGGTGGTGCGTACTGAACGAAAAAATAGCGGGCCGCCCCGGTCATACCGGGGCGGCCCGCCGCAAAGCGAAGGTTTTACTTACTCCAGCTCAAAAGCGCCGGTGTATAGCTGATAGTAGAGGCCATGCTGCGCGATCAGGTCCTCGTGATCGCCCCGCTCCACAATACGGCCGTGGTCCAGCACCATAATGGCGTCGGAGTTGCGTACGGTAGACAGGCGGTGGGCAATGACAAAGACGGTTCGCCCGCACATCAGGGAGTCCATGCCCTGCTGGACGATAGCCTCGGTACGGGTATCGATGGAAGAGGTGGCCTCATCCAAAATCATCACCGGGGGATCGGCCACAGCGGCCCGGGCAATGGCAATGAGCTGCCGCTGGCCCTGGGACAGGTTGGCGCCGTTGCCGGTAAGCATAGTGTCGTACCCCTGAGGCAGCCGCCGGATGAAGTCGTCAGCATTGGCTAACACAGCGGCGGCCTCCACCTCTTCATCGGTGGCGTTCAGGTTGCCGTAGCGGATGTTCTCCCGGACGGTACCGGTAAACAGGTTGGTATCCTGAAGCACGATGCCCAGAGAACGGCGCAGATCCGGCTTCTTGATGTCGTTGATGGAGATGCCATCGTAGTGGATCTTGCCGTCGGCAATGTCATAGAAGCGGTTGATCAGGTTGGTAATGGTGGTCTTGCCTGCGCCGGTGGCGCCAACAAAGGCCAGCTTCTGGCCAGGCTTGGCAAAGAGGCTGATGTCGTGGAGGATGGTCTTGCCCTCCTCGTAGGCAAAGTCCACATGATCAAAGCGCACATCGCCGGCCAGCTTGACATACTGGAAGGAGCCGTCCTCCTGAGGTACCTTCCAGGCCCACAAGTTGGTGTGCTCGTCGGTCTCATGAAGGCTGCCCTCCTGATTAAAGGCCACATTCACCAGAGTCACGGTGCCGTGGTCCTCCTCGGCAGGTTCATCCATCAGATCAAAGATACGCTGGGCGCCGGCCAGAGCCATGACCACCGAGTTGAGCTGCTGGGAGATCTGGCTGATGGGGTTGGACAAGCTCTTGGACAGCTGGAGGAAGGTAGCGATGACGCCCAGGGTGATGCCGGGGCCAATGCCGCTGAGGGCCAGAGCACCGCCGGCCATGGCGATGATGACATACTGGGCATTGCCGATATTAATCAGGATGGGCATGAGGATGTTGGCGTACTTATTGGCCTTGTCGGCGCTCTCAAAGAGGGCGTCGTTTACCTTATCAAAGCCCTCCTGGGCCTCCTCCTCATGGCAGAAGACCTTGACTACCTTCTGGCCGTTGATCATCTCTTCAATATAGCCGTTCAGATCGCCCAGCTTCACCTGCTGGCGAATGAAGTAGCGGCCGCTGCGGCCGGCCAGGAACCGGGTCACCAGCAGCATACCGATGATGCAAAGAATTACCACGCCGGTAAGCAGCAAATTGGTGAAGATCATGCCCACAAAGGCCACCACAATCATCATCAGAGAGTTGATGACCTGGGGGATGCTCTGGGAAAACATCTGACGGAGGGTATCCACGTCGTTGGTGTATACACTCATCACGTCGCCGTGAGCGTGGGTATCAAAATACTTGATGGGCAGGGACTGCATATGGCTGAACAGATCATCCCGGATCTTTTTCTGTACGCCCTGAGAGATGGTAACCATCAGACGGTTGTAGGCAAGGGCACACAGGGCACCGGCAAGATAGAGGCAGCCCATGAGAATAAGGGCATGGAGCAGGCCGTCAAACACCGGGTTATCCATGGCCAGCAGATCGGTGATATACACGTCGATGAGGGAGCCCAAAAATAGCGAGCCGGACACCGAGGCGATGGCGCTGATCAGGATGCATACCAACACCAGCAGGAACCGGAACCCGTATCCCCGCTTGACGTACTGCATCAGGCGGCGTATCGTGCGGGAGCGGTTCACAGGAGGCTTCTGTCTCATATCAGGTTTCATCTTCGCCGCCTCCTTTGGTCTGGGATTCATAAATCTCGCGGTAAATTTCGCAGGTCTTGAGCAGTTCCTCATGGGTACCCATGGCGGAAATCTTGCCGCCGTCCATCACCAGGATTTTGTCGGCGTCCTCAATGGAGGAGATACGCTGGGCAATGATGAACTTGGTGGTGTCGGGGATCTCCTCCCGGAACGCCTTGCGGATCAGGGCGTCGGTCTTGGTGTCCACTGCAGAGGTGGAGTCATCCAGAATGAGGATCTTGGGCTTCTTCAGCAGAGCCCGGGCAATACACAGGCGCTGCTTCTGGCCGCCGGACACGTTGGAACCGCCCTGCTCGATGTGAGTATCGTACTTGTCGGGAAACTCCTGGATGAAGGGATCAGCCTGGGCCAGCTTACACACCCGGACCATCTCTTCGTCGGTGGCCTCCTTGTTGCCCCAGCGCAGATTCTCCTTAATGGTACCGGAGAAAAGCACGTTCTTCTGGAGCACCATGGCCACCTGCTCACGCAGAGCCTCCATATCGTAGTCCCGCACATCCACGCCGCCTACCAGCACGCGGCCCTCAGTGGCATCGTACAGACGGGGGATCAGCTGGACCAGGGTGGTCTTGGAGGTACCGGTACCACCCAGAATGCCCACGGTCTCGCCGGACTTGATGGTGAGATTCACGTCCTTCAGACACTCCTTGGTGGGGTCCTTGGCGTAGCTGAAGCTGACGTTCTCAAAGACCACGGAACCGTCCTTCACCTCATGGATGGGATCGGGGCCGTTCTTCAGGTCGCTCTCCTCGTTGAGCAGTTCCACGATTCGCTCGGCAGAAGCCCGGGCCAGAATGATCATCATCAGCACCATGGACAGCATCATCAGACTCATGAGGATCATCATGATGTAGCTGAACATACTGGTCAGCTGTCCGGTGGTCAGCTCGCCGCCCACCACCAGGTTGGCGCCAATCCAGGACACAGTGAGCATACAGGCGTAGACACAGATCTGCATCAGCGGCATATTGAATGCCACGATCTTTTCCGCCTTGGAGAAGTCCATATAGATCTCATTGGACACCTTGCCGAACTTCTCCTTCTCATGATCCTCCCGCACAAAGGACTTCACAACACGGATGCCCAGCAGGTTCTCCTCCACCACGTTGTTCAGCCAGTCATACTTCTTGAACACACGCTCGAAGACAGGGTGGGCCGATTTCATAATGAGCAGAACACCCGCTGCCAGAATAGGAATGACCACCAGGAAGATCAGCGCCAGCTTGGGATTGAGGGTAAAGGTAAGGAACCAGGCGCAGATCAGCATGATGGGGCAGCGCACCGCAATACGGATAATCATCATAAAGGCCATCTGCACGTTGGTCACATCAGTGGTCAGACGGGTAATGATACCGCCGGTGGAGAATTTATCGATGTTGGAAAAGGAAAACTTCTGTACGTTCTGGTACATCTCACGGCGCAGATTGCGGGAGAAGCCGGTGGAGGCCCGGGCCGCGAACCGGCCGGACAGGCCGCCCAGCAGCAGTGCCATCAATGCCATGGCCACAACCAGCAGGCCGTACTGAATGATCCGGCTCATATTGCCCGCTTTGACGCCCTCGTCCAGCAGCTTGCCGGTCATCATGGGAATCAGTACATCGAAGGCCACCTCTCCGATCACGAAGATGGGTGTAAGGATGGTAGCCGTCTTGAATTCCCCAATGCAGCTGATTAAGCCGCGTTTCTTCTTCATAGGGTTCCCTCCTTAGGATTTGCGCGTAAACCACAGTCTACGCAGGAATGACGCACTGTAAGCCGCCACACGGACGGCTTACATCAGATTCTGCTTCAGTTTTTCCACCGTGCTGAGGAATTGCTCCACCTCCGCCTGACTCAGCCCCTGGGTCAACAGGTCTTCCACACTGTTGATCCGATCGATGATCTCCTGATGGAGCGCATCCGCCTTGGCAGTGGTGGTCACCCGCTTGAGCCGGGCGTCCCGTTCCACTGACTGCCGCACGATAAAGCCTTGAGCCTCCAGCCGCTTGAGCAGCCGGGATGCCGTAGACCGCCGGATATAGAAGGCTTCCTCAATATCCTTTTGGCAGATCTCCTGGTCCCGATTATGACACAAAAAACCCAGCAGCTTCACCTGCATCTCGGTAAAATCGTCTCCTTCCGGTGTGCAGGTCATCTCCAAAACCTTTCGCCGCAGCAGATTGGACAGGGCTTTGATCTCATAGCCCACATGGCGCTCCTGCCGCATCACGTCATCTCCTTTTTCTGTACTATGTTTAGTTTAGTTTGTCTGCTAACAGTTGTCAATGCACAACATTAACAAAACACATAAGTTGATCTCCCTGTAATTCTGTTACCGAATTTGCTACGATATCCGGTATATTGTCAGACAAACATACCCGTTTGGGGAGCGCTGTACAGCAGCAAAAAAGGGCCCGCCGCATATTGCGGCAGGCCCTGATGCAGGCATTTTCAGTTTTTCTCCCTGTCGGCCTCGATCAACAGCTTGACCGCCTCGATACCAACCTCCAGAGCGGCGGACAGGTCGTGGCTCTCGGTCTGATCCAGGCCGGCGGCCTCCCGCTCCTGATTCCAGATTACATGGAAGCAGGAGCCGCACCGCACGCCCAGTGCGGCGGCGCAGCAGAACAAAGCCGCCGACTCCATCTCAGAGGCCAGCACGCCAAGGCGCTTCCAGGCCTCCCACTTATAAAGCAGTTCCTGAGCCACCGGCATCCGGGCCGGACTGTGCTGCCCATAGAAAGAGTCCTTGCACTGGACCACGCCAGCGTGCCACGGCTTCCCCAGGTTCTTGGCCGCCTGGACCAGAGCGGTCTGGACTTCATAATCGGACACAGCGGGGAATTCAATGGGCGCGTACTCCCGGCTGGTACCCTCGTGGCGCACCGCGCCGGTAGCAATCACCACATCGTCGCTTTTGACAGGCAGAGCAATACCGCCGCAGGTACCCACACGAATAAAGGTATCCGCCCCGATGTTATGTAGCTCCTCCATGGCAATCACAGCGGAGGGACCCCCGATGCCGGTGGAGCATACGCTCACCTTTTCGCCCAACAGCGTGCCGGTATAAATGGTATATTCCCGATTACTGCCGATCTTCACCGGATTATCAAAATAAGCGGCTATCTTCTCGCAGCGGCCCGGATCACCAGGCAGAAAGCAATAGCGGCCCACGTCGCCCTGCTTACATTTTATATGGAACTGCAATTCATGTTCATGCATCTCGGATACCTCCTCGGTGTCGCATACATCCCTTTCATCCCCGGATCAGACCGGGTATGGTCCACGGACGAGCGTACTGTATTATATCAGTTTCTGCTCCCCTTTGCAAGGTGCACAAATATCTCTCCTTTTTGTAACGTTTTGTTGTTGTATTTTTGTTTCATCCGTTTTAGAATAGTTCTGCTGAAGGACAGGCTGCATTTTTACCTGGTCCGGCAGACATCACGATTTAAAAGGAGGCGGCGAATGTGAAGCGGGCAGCCCTAATGACCGTACTGGCTCTGCTGTGCGGACTGGTTCTGGGTTCTATGGTGGGACTGTCTCTCTCTTCCTCTAATAACTCCGCTGCTGTCTCTTCCTCCATTCCTACTGTCGCCTATAATCAGCATACCTACGCCTCCGCTGTTCCTACGGAGCCACCCCTGGATGTCAACGACAATACGCTGCTCCTGGAGCGTGCCAGTCAGGTATTGGAGGCACTCAAGCAGGAAGATTATTCCGCGCTCTCCCAGCTGGTCCATCCCAGGCGGGGGGTCACCCTGACGCCTTACTCCACCGTGGACCATTCCTGCGACAATGTACTCTCGCAAGATCAGGTGGCCGGTTTAGCGGAAGATAAACAGCTCTACACCTGGGGTCTGGCTGTGGGCTCCGGCTCCCCCATCCGCTGCACCTCCAAGGACTATTTTGCCCGCTATGTTTTTAACGCCGACTATACTGAAGCTCCCCAGATGGGGATTGATACCGTGCTAATCAGTGGAAACGCCCTGGAAAACGTGGCTGATGCCTATCCCAACGGTCGTTTTGTGGAATACCACTTCCCTGGTATCGATCCCGCGCTGGAGGGCTTTGACTGGTGCTCTCTCAAGCTGGTTTTTGAGATCTGGAACAACGACTGGTACCTGGTGGGCATCATCCACGGCGAATGGACCAGTTAATCATCCTGCCGCCGCCCAATCTGCCGGTCACAGACCGGCAGATTTTTTGTCCGGGAAATCTTTCTTTTGCTTTCCCGAAGTTTGTCGGAATGATGAAAGAATACTTGCATCTACTGACAGATTGCGTTAAGATGGAGGCTACAATCATACATCATGAATGGACCGCTCTCGCCTGATTTATATAGAGCGTCTACAAAGGGACCCTGATCCCTGAAAGGATGGATATTACTTGAAGATCATCATTGTGGGGGATGGAAAGGTTGGTTTTACACTGGCGGAACATCTGTCTCAGGAGGAGCACAACGTCACGGTAATCGACACCAATGACGACGCCCTGCGCCACGCCTCGGAATCTCTGGATGTTATGTGTGTCAAGGGCAACGGCGCCTCCATCTCCGCTCTGAAGGAATCGGGTGTTGAGTCGGCAGACGTGCTCATTGCCGCCACCAGTCTGGACGAGATCAACATGGTCTGCTGCCTCACCGCAAAACAGCTGGGCGCCAAATTTACCATCGCTCGGGTACGCAATGTGGAGTATGCCATGGAGCTGTCCCACATGAAGCGGGAACTGGGCATTGATCTGGCTATTAACCCGGAGAATGCCACTGCCGTGGAGATCTCCCGCCTGCTTCGTTTCCCCAGCGCGGCCAACATCGAAACCTTCTGCCGGGGGCGGGTGGAGTTAATCGGCTTCCGAGTACGGGAGGGCGACTTTCTGGCCGACCAGCCTCTGTCCGCCCAGACCAGCAAGATCCGGGAGCTGCCCATGCTCCTGTGCGCGGCGGAGCGGGAAGACGGCGAGGTCATCATTCCTGACGGCACCTTTATTCCCCGGGTAGGCGACCGGCTCTATCTGGTGGGTCAGCCCGCCGGCCTGACCGCCTTCTTCCGCCTGCTGGGACGGCACATTCCCAAGCTGCATTCCGCCTTTATCATCGGCGGCGGACGCATCGCCCATTATCTGACCAGCATTCTGCTCAAGATGGGAATGCAGGTCAAGATCGTGGAGCGTAACCCGGAGCACTGCCGTCACCTCAGCGATGTGCTTCCCCAGGCCCTTATTATTCAGGGCGACGGCACCGACCAGGAGCTGCTGGAGGAGGAAAACGCCAGCGCTTCCGATGCCTTTATTGCCCTCACCGACCGGGACGAGGACAATATCATCATCTCCCTCTACGCCATGCAGCAGGGCGTGAAAAAGGTAGTGGCCAAGTCCAACCGGCAGAACTATACCAGCATCGCCCACGCCGCCGGTCTGGACAGTGTGATCTCCCCCAAGCTCATCACCGCCAGCCACATTCTTCAGGTGGTCCGCGGAATGCAGAATTCCAAAGGCAGCGTGATGAACGCCCTGTACAAGATCTGCGACGGACACGCGGAAGCTCTGGAGTTCATCGCCAATGAGACCACTCACAATCAGGGTGTGCCGCTGAAGGATCTGCGGCTGAAAAAGGGCATCCTTATCGCCGTGCTGGTCCACCAGGGTAAGATCATCATTCCTGACGGCTCCAGTTCCATTTCCGCGGGCGATACGGTGATTCTGATCTCCCGCAACCACGGCATTCTGGACCTCAATGATATTTACGAGGACTCTCTGCTGGATCTGGGGGCGGCGCAATGAACTTCAGACTGGTATTTAAAGTAGCCGGAAAGACCCTGATGGTGGAGGCTATCACCATGCTGCTGCCGCTGCTGGTGTGTCTGATCTATCAGGAGGACCCCACCCCCTTTCTCTTCACCATACCGCTGGTCATGGTAATCGGCTTCGCACTTTCCCTTCTGCCCAGCGACGACCACTTCTTTACCCGGGAAGGCTTTTTCGCGGTGGCACTGATCTGGCTGCTGGTAGGCGCCTTCGGCGCGCTTCCCTTCTATTTCAGCGGCTATTTCTCCTCTTACATAGATTGCTTTTTTGAAGCTGTCTCCGGCTTTACCACCACCGGCGCATCCATTCTGACCGCGGTGGAGCCGCTGCCTCGCGGCATTCTGTTCTGGCGCTCCTTCATCCACTGGCTGGGCGGTATGGGCGTGCTTATTCTTACCATCGCACTGCTGCCCAGTCTGGGGTCCCGCACTCTCCACCTGATGAGGGCCGAAAGTCCCGGTCCTGTAGTCAGCAAGCTGGTCCCCAAGAGTAGCCAGTCCTCCAAGATCCTGTACGGGATCTACTGCGGTCTGACCGCCATTGAGATCATCATTCTGAAGATCGCCGGGATGCCCTGGTATGACAGCATCGTTCACTCCTTCGCCACAGCAGGCACCGGCGGCTTTTCCACCAGAAACATCTCCATTGCCGCCTACGGCAGTCCCGCCATTGAGATCATCATTACGATCTTTATGCTGCTGTTCTCCGTGAACTTCTCCCTCTACTTCTTGCTGCTCTGCGGAAAGGTGAAGCAGGTACTGAAAAGTGACGAGTTGCGCTTCTTCCTGATCGTAGTCTTTGCCAGTATCACGCTGATCTCCATCAATATCTGGAATCTTTACCCCACCGGCGGAGAATCCATCCGCCATGCCGCCTTCCAGGTCGGTTCCATCATCTCCACCACTGGCTTCGCCAGCACGGATTTCAACCTATGGCCGGAGTTCTCCAGAACCCTGCTGGTGCTGCTCATGTTTATCGGCGCCTGCGCCGGCTCCACCGGCGGCGCTATCAAGTGTTCCCGTGTCCTGCTGCTGGGCCGTTGCATCAAGCGGGAGATCCGCCAGGTTATCCATCCCCGGGCCGTCAACGTGGTCAAACTGGACGGTCGTGTAGTGGATGAGACCGCCCTTCGTTCCGTCCAGATCTTCTTTGCTGCCTATATCTTTATCACCCTGGGCGCCACACTCTTGGTCTCTGTGGACAACAACTCCTTCGGTACCACCTTTACTGCGGTGGTCTCCTGCATCGGCAACATCGGTCCCGGTCTGGAATTGGTAGGCCCCATGGGCAACTACGCTTTCTTCTCCGGCTTCTCCAAACTGGTGCTTTCCCTGTGCATGATTGTGGGCCGCCTTGAGGTTTTGCCCATTCTGGTGCTCTTTAGCGGAAATGCATGGAAACGGTCTTAAACTGTCCATTCGTTTTTGTCCAAAGCGTCAAATCCTCGGATTTGACGCTTTCTTTTTTGAATACTCTTGCCAAACGGATGTATTTTGAGGTATTATAATGTTGTCTGTAAAACCGGAAACCCTTGCGCTACAATGGTTTCCGAATTAAAGGAGTTGGGTAAGATGATCGAAAACCTCTTTTGGCTCGGTCTAGTAGGCGCTTTTATCGCGCTAATCTTCGCCGTAGCCCAAGCAAGGAAGGTGCTAAAGTTTTCCGAAGGCACTGAACTAATGCAAAAGCTCGCCGCCTCTATCCGCAAAGGCGCTAACGCTTACCTTAAGCGCCAGTATACCACTGTCGCAAAGATCTTTATTGTAGTCTTCGTGATTTTACTTATTCTGGCAGGAGTGGGTATGCTGGATAACTGGTTTATCCCCTTCGCCTTCCTCACCGGCGGTATCTATTCCGGCCTGGCTGGTTTTGTTGGCATGAAGATCGCCACCTCCGCCAACGCCCGTACCGCCAACGCCGCTCATGAAAGCCTGAACCGGGGCCTCAACGTGGCTTTCTCCTCCGGCGCCGTCATGGGCTTCACCGTGGTGGGTCTTGGCCTGCTGGACGTGTCCATCTGGTTCCACATCCTGAAGTACATTGCTCACTTTGAAGCCGCCAAGATCGCCCAGACCATGGTTATGTTCGGCATGGGCGCCTCCTTTATGGCTCTGTTCGGCCGCGTGGGCGGCGGTATCTTCACCAAGGCCGCCGACGTGGGCGCCGACCTGGTGGGTAAGGTTGAGGCCGGTATCCCCGAGGATGACCCCCGTAACCCCGCTACCATCGCCGACAACGTGGGCGACAACGTGGGCGACGTGGCCGGCATGGGTGCCGACCTGTACGAGTCCTACGTGGGTTCCATTCTGGCTACCTTCGCTCTGGGTGCTGCCGCTTATGCCAGCGACAACATGACCTGGAACGCCATACTGCTGCCCTTGGTTATCGCCGTGGTGGGCGTGATCTGCTCCGTGCTGGGCAGCTTCCTGATCCGCACCAAGGAGAACGCCACCCAGAAGTCCCTGCTGGCCACCCTGCGTAAGGGCACCTACACCGCTGCTGTTCTGGCCGCAATCGCCGCCGCCCCCATCACCTACTTCATCATGGGTTCCTGGGGCCCCTACATCTCCATCCTGGCCGGTCTGGTGGCTGGCTGCGCCATTGGTTACTTCACCGAGTACTACACCTCCGACACCTACAAGCCCACCCAGGGCCTGGCCGACTCCACTGAGACCGGCGCCGCTACCACCATCATCGGCGGTATTTCCCTGGGTATGCTCTCCACCGCCGCTCCCATTATCATCATCGGCATCGCTATCATCGTCTCCTTCCTGGCCTCCGGCGGCTCTCTGACCACCGGCGGCGCCGACTATGAGCTGCTCTTCTCCAAGGGCCTGTACGGCATTGGTATCGCCGCCGTGGGTATGCTGTCCACCCTGGGCATCACCCTGGCCACCGACGCCTACGGCCCCGTGGCCGACAACGCCGGCGGCATCGCCGAGATGAGCGGCCTGGGCGAGGAGGTCCGCAACCGTACCGACGCTCTGGACTCCCTGGGCAACACCACCGCCGCCACCGGTAAGGGCTTCGCCATCGGCTCTGCCGCCCTCACCGCTCTGGCTCTGCTGGTCTCCTATGTAGACGTGGTCAAGGGCAAGCTGGACCACGCCATGGACCTGTCCCTCACCAACCCCGCCGTGCTGGTGGGTCTGTTCGTGGGCGCCATGCTTACCTTCATCTTCGCCGCCCTCACCATGAGCGGCGTGCAGCGTGCCGCCCAGTCCATCGTGGTGGAGGTTCGCCGTCAGTTCCGTGAGATCTCCGGCATCATGGAAGGCAAGGCTGATCCCGACTACGCGTCCTGCGTGGACCTGTGCACCAAGGGCGCTCTGCATGAGATGGTTATCCCCTCCCTGCTGGCCATTATCGTCCCCGTCATCGTGGGCCTGATCCTGGGCGCTGAGGCCGTTGTGGGCCTGCTGGGCGGCGTTACCGTCACCGGCTTCGTGGTTGCCGTGTTCATGTCCAACGCCGGCGGCGCTTGGGATAACGCCAAGAAGTACATTGAGGCCGGCCACCACGGCGGCAAGGGTTCCGATTGCCACAAGGCCGCCGTGATCGGCGACACCGTGGGCGACCCCTTCAAGGACACCTCCGGCCCCTCTCTGAACATCCTGATCAAGCTGTGCTCCACCGTTTCCATCGTGTTCTCCGGCCTGATCACCACCATTCACCTGTTCTAATCCAGCATAAAAAAAGGACGCCTGACGGCGTCCTTTTTTATGGTTTTAGCTTAGTTCAAACATACCGTTGTACAGCTGATAATATTCTCCCTGCTGAGCCAACAGGTCCTCGTGGCTGCCCCGCTCCACAATCTGCCCCTGTTCCAGCACCATAATAGCGTCAGCATTACGGACCGTGGACAGCCGGTGAGCAATCACAAACACCGTCCGCCCCTCCATCAGCTGGTCCATTCCCTTTTCGATGAGGGCCTCGGTGCGGGTATCGATGCTGCTGGTTGCCTCGTCCAGGATGAGTACCGGCGGGTCAGCCACTGCCGCCCGGGCAATGGCAAGCAGCTGCCGCTGGCCCTGAGACAGATTGGCTCCGTCTGCCGTCACCATAGTGTCGTAGCCCTGGGGCAAGCGGCGGATGAAGGAATCGGCGTTGGCGATTTTGGCCGCCTTCTCCACCTCCTCCATGGTGGCATCCAGCTTGCCAAAGCGAATGTTATCCGCAATGGTTCCGGTAAAGAGGTGGGTATCCTGAAGCACCATGCCCAGGGATCGCCGCAGATCATCTTTCCGGATGTCCTTCACGTCAATGCCGTCATAGGTCACCCGCCCCTTTTGTACATCGTAGAAGCGGTTGATCAGATTGGTGATCGTGGTCTTGCCCGCGCCTGTAGAGCCCACAAAGGCGATCTTCTGGCCTGGCTTGGCAAAGAGGCTGATGTCTTTCAGAATGGGGTGACCGGCATCATAACCAAAGGTGACACCTTCAAAGCGGACATCCCCCCGCAAGGGCACCTCAGAGCCGTCAGACTTGCGCCAAACCCAGCCCCCGTCGCGCTTTTCCAACCTCACCTGACCGTCGTCCACCTCCGGGGTCTGGTCCATAGCCTCAAAAACCCGCTCGGCGCCAGCCAGGGCAGCCAGCAGGAAGTTGGTCTGCTGGGTAAATTGGTTGATGGGCATGGCGGCCTGACGCACAAAGACCAGATAGCTGGCCAAGCTTCCCACGTCGGTCATGCCTGCCATGGCCATATAGCCTCCCAGGGCAGCCACAATGGCATAGTTAATATAGGAGATGCTCACTACCGCAGGGATCATGGTGGCTGCGTAGCTCTGAGCACCGGTACCCGCCTTGCGAAGCGCTTCGTTTTTCTCTCGAAACGTCCGCAGGTTGGCTTTTTCATGGTTGAAGACCTTGACCACCTTCTGGCCCGCCACCATCTCTTCAATATAGCCGTCCAGATCACCCAACGCCCGCTGCTGCTTGTTGTAGTAGGCCTTGCTTCGCTTTCCGCTGTAGCGGATATAGAGAAACATGACCACATAGCATACCGCTACCACCAGGGTGAGCCGCCAGTTGAGGATGAAGAGCATGGTCAGGGTACCTGCTACCTGAATGAAACTCTGGATCACCATAGCGAAGCTGTTGTTCAGGGCATCCGAAATGGTGTCCACGTCGTTGGTGAAGTAGCTCATCACGTCGCCGTGGCGGCGGGTATCGAAGAAGCGGAGGGGCAGCTTCTGGAGATGGGCGAACAAGTCCCGGCGGATATCGTAAAGTACCTTCTGTGCCGCCTTCACCATGGTCTGGGTATAGCCCCAGGCCGCCAGGGCTCCCGTCAGATAGATGAGGGCAGTGATGGCCACCCCTCTCAGCAGGGCTTCCATCCCCCCTGTAGCCAGGTTATTGACCACCGGTCGGATCATATAGGTGCCCAGCAGGTTGGCCAGAGCACTGACAGTAACCAACACCGCTACCGCCAGCAGCAGGAACTTGTGTCTTCCCAGATAGGACAGAAGGGTGCGAATGGTGTAACCCAGGTGCTTGGGCTTTTTTGCGCTGAGCTGTCTAGCCATTCTCCTCCCCTCCTTTCATCTGGGATGCGTAAATCTCCTGGTAGATGGGGTCATGCTCCAACAGTTCCCTATGAGTGCCGGCGGCATGAATTCTGCCGTCCTCCAGGATGACAATAAGATCAGTGTGCATCACCGAGGTGACTCGCTGGGCAATAATAATCTTGGTCACGCCGGTAAGCTTGCTCAAAGCTCCACGGATCTTGCCCTCTGTTGCAGTATCTACCGCACTGGTGGAGTCATCAAAAATCAGGATCTTGGGGTTTTTCAACAGGGCTCGGGCAATACATAACCGCTGCTTCTGGCCGCCGGAGACGTTAACGCCCCCCTGCCCCAGATCGGTATCCAGGCCGTCCGGCATTCGCTCCAGAAATTCATCGGCGCAGGCCGCCCGGCAAGCCGCCCACAGAGCCTCATCGTCGGCATCCGGGTCGCCCCACTTCAGGTTCTCCCGGACAGTACCGGAGAAGAGCACATTTTTCTGGAGCACGATGCCCACCGCGTCCCGCAGAACGGTCAGATCGTAATCCTTTACATCGTGCCCACCAACCCGGACAGTACCTTCCGTGGCATCGTACAGCCGGGGAATGAGCTGTACCAGGGTAGTCTTGGCAGAGCCTGTGCCGCCCAGGATACCCACAGTCTGGCCTGCCCTGATATGCAGGTTCACCCCAGACAGAGCATACTCCCTGGCGTCGGTATGGTACTTGAAGGAAACACGCTCAAAGTCCACGCTGCCGTCGGGCACTTCCTCCACCGGCTGAGCGGGGGAAACAAGGGCCGGTTTCTCCTCCAATACCTCCGCAATGCGGTGGGCACTGGCCAGAGACCGAGTGAGCAGCAGGAACACATTGGAAATCATCATGAATGAGTTCATCACCTGGAGCACATAGCTGAGAAAGCCGGTCAGTTCCCCCACCTGGAGACTGCCCCCCAGGATCATGCCGCCGCCGAACCACAGAATGAGCACGATGGCAGTATACATCGTGAACTGGAAGGCTGGCAGATTAAGCACCGCAAAGTGGAAAGTCCGCTGACTTGTAGCCATCAACTCCTCATTGACCGACTGGAACTTCTCCTCCTCATACTCGCCCCGCACAAAAGCTTTTACCGCCCGGATGGCGGTAAGTCCCTCCTGAACCACATTGTTCAGCTTATCCATGGCCTTCTGGAGTCTGCCATACATGGGCGCTACTTTACGCACCACAAAGAAGAGGATGAGTGCCAGAATGGGGGCAGTCACCACAAAAATCAAGGCCAGCCGGGCATTCATCCAGAAGGACAATCCTAATCCCATCACCAGCATCACCGGACTTCTCACCAGAGGCCGCAGTCCGCCGTTGATGGCATTTTGCAGCACCGTAACATCGGTGGTCATACGAGTCACCAGAGAGGAACTTTCAAATCGGTCCAGGTTGGAAAAGGCATAGTCCTGGATCCGCTCATACTGGGCCTCCCGGATACGGGCGCCCCAGCCGTAGGCCGCCCGGGCGGCAAACCGTGCATACAGCAGGCCGGTAATCAAAGCCAGCAGGGCGCACGCGCCCATCTGTACACCCTTGACCACAATATAATTCAGATCCCGGTTCTCTACTCCCACGTCAATGAGGTCAGCCATCAGCACCGGGATCACCAGCTCAAAGGCGGTCTCCACCAGCACCAATAATCCGCCCAGAAACAGGTCCCGGCGGTAGGGGCCCAAATAGGACAGCAGGCGTTTCAGTTCTTTCATGACCGTCCCTCCCCTGCTGTCTTCAGATTGCGGTACGCCCGGCTCAGGTAGCCGGCGAACCGCTCCCGCTCCTCCGGCGTAAACCCCTCCAGCATCCGTTCCTCTATGGTCCGGCAGCAGTTCCGCCAGGCGTCATAAGCATTCCGGCCCGCGGGAGTGATCTCTATCCGCTCCCGGCGCTTGTCCCGTCCATCCCCGCATCGGGTCACGAAGCCGCCCTTTTCCAGGCTGTCCAGCATCCGGCATACCGCCGCCGGATCGATCTCAAAGTAGTCGGCCAGCTGACGCTGGCGGCTGGGACCATGCTGGCTGAGATAGCCCAGCAGTTTGGGCTGACCGGTTCCCAGTCCTACCTCCGCCAGGCAGGGACGCAGCGCCCCCCGCTGGGCATGAAAAGCCCGGTAGAGCAGCATATGGAATGTCTTTTCCATCCACTCACCTTCCTAATTGACATATCAACGATTGACATATCAATTATATCCCGAGATTTTACACTGTCAAGTCCAACAACGGTTGGATTCTACTTGCAACCAGCCACATAAAGTGGGATAATATTGGCAACGACATCCAAAAGGAGGCCCTCCCATGGAAGGTAAGAAAGCATACCGTCCGGAAAACCTGCACTATCTGAAAATGCTGGCCCGGCAATACCCAAATGTCCAGGCTGCCAGCACCGAGATCATCAACCTCCACGCCATTCAGAACCTGCCCAAAGGCACTGAGCACTTTATCTCCGACGTACACGGCGAGTATGAGGCCTTCCTTCACATCCTGAACTCGGCTTCCGGCGTGGTACGCGAGAAGCTGGACAGCCTGTTTGCCACCACCGTATCCAAGGCCGATCTGGACCAGCTGGCCACCCTTATCTACTATCCCCAGGAAAAACTGGAGGAGATCGAGCGGGAGACCACTGATATGCGGGAGTGGTATCGCATCACCTTCCACCGCCTGATCGAGATGTGCCGTCTGGTCAGCTCCAAATACACCCGTTCCAAGGTCCGTAAGGCTATGCCTCCTGAGTACGCCTACATCATCGACGAAATGATCCATACCCACTACGAGGACATGGACAAGCGGGACTATTACGAGAATATCATTTCCACCATCATCGACATCGACCGGGCCTCCAACTTCCTGGTGCAGCTGTGCGAGCTCATCAAGCGACTGGCGGTGGACCATCTTCATCTGGTGGGCGATATCTTTGACCGGGGTCCCCGGGCGGATATCATTCTGGACTCTCTGATGGACTACCACAGTGTAGACATCCAGTGGGGCAACCACGACGTGCTGTGGATGGGGGCCGCCTCCGGCTCCCGCACCTTGGTGGCTACCGTACTGGCCAACTCTCTGCGCTACAACAATCTGGAAGTCATCGAGACGGGCTACGGCATCTCTCTGCGGCCTCTGTCGGTCTTTGCCAACGAGGTATACAAGGACTGCGACATCCACTGTTTTGAGGTGAAGCTGACCAACGAAGACGCCGCCCACTACACGGAAAAGGATAAGCTGCTGGCCGCCCGAATGCACAAGGCCATTACCATCATTCTCTTCAAGCTGGAGGGGCAGAAGCTGCTGCGCAACCCCTGCTTTGGTATGGCGGACCGGCTGCTGCTGGACAAAATCGACTATGAGAATAAGTGCATCACTATCAATGGCACCACTTATCCCTTGGAGGATACCGACTTCCCCACTGTAGACCCCAACGATCCCTATACCCTTACCGAGGAAGAGAGTACCCTCATCAATCAGCTGACCAGCTCCTTCCTCCACAGCGAGAAGCTCCAGCGGCACATCCGCTTTCTCTATTCTAAGGGTTCCCTGTACAAAATTTATAACGGCAACCTGCTTTTCCATGGCTGCATCCCCATGATGGAAGACGGCCAGCTCCAGTCCTTTACCATCGGCGGCGTCACACTGTCGGGCAAAGCCTTCTTGGACTATGCCGATCAGAACGCCCGCCAGGCCTACTATAGCAAGCCCGGTTCCCCTGAGCGGCAGTTTGGTATGGACTTTCTGTGGTTTCTGTGGGCGGGCCGCAACAGCCCCATCTTTGGCCGTGACCGTATGACTACCTTTGAGCGCCGGTTCATTCTGGATGAGTCCACCTGGACCGAGCCCAAAAACGCCTACTATCAGCTGTACAACGACCCCGCTGTGTGTGAGTTCCTGCTGAAGCAGTTTGGTCTGGAGGGACCTCACTGCCACATCATCAACGGACACATCCCGGTAAAGTCCAAAAAGGGCGAGAGCCCCATGAAGGCAGGCGGCAAGCTGCTGGTTATCGACGGCGGCTTCTGCAAAGCCTATCAGAAAACCACCGGTATCGCAGGCTACACGCTGATTTACAACTCCGCCTGCTTCCGTCTGGTCTCCCACGAGCCCTTTGTTGGGCGGGCCAACGCCATCCGGGAAAACCAGGACATCGCCTCTACTTCGGTGGTATTTGAGCGGTTGGAATCCCGGCTGAAAATCGCCGGGACTGACGTGGGCCGCCAGCTCCAGGAGCAGATCGACGATCTGATGGCTTTGGTACAGGCCTTCCGCAATGGTGAGATCGTAGAAGACCACAAGGACTGACTTATTAAAAAATGCCGGCCGCAAATGCGGCCGGCATTTTTTGCTCACCCAACTGGTATATCTTCTTGACTGCGCTCCCCTTCTTGTGTTAAACTCCATTTACTAATTTAGTAATTTAGTAAATAACTAATTTGTCATCAGGAGGTTACCATGCAAATCCCCACGAATTTGAAACACAAACCTGTCTTTGTGGCAGAGGACTACGGCAATATCGACGGCCGCAGCGCTTATCAAACCGACGCCCAGGGTCTGAGCCTTGGCCTGGCCCAATGGAATGACCGGGGCCGGGTGGATATCTCCGCCAAAGTCTGGCGGCACACTGGTGAAAAGTGGTCCCGCCAGTCGGAGGAGCTCCCCCTCCACCGGGTGCTGGACCTGGCTATCCTCACCTGCCGGGCAGTCCACTACATTCGGGAGGAGAGCTACCGCTTCCCTGCTCTGTATGATCCGGACACCCCTCAGATCGACCGGGTGGATCTCCAGGGAGACGCTATGACGGTAGAGGTATGTACCGGCAACGACCATATCTGCGAGGATATTGCACTCTTTCGGGATGCGTTGGCTCGGGATGGTGATCTGCTGGGAGAACGAATGCAGGTTTTGGCCCGCCTGCTGGCTGACCTGGGCTATCATGGATAATAAAAAATGGTCCGCTGCAAATGCAGCGGACCATTTTTACCCATATTACGATGCAATGTACGATTAGCCAAGGGTCTGACCAAGCACGATAAAGACAATCGCTCCACCGATCAGTGCCACAGCGCACAGAGGCACATAGACATATTTTCCGAAGGAATGGAACCAGCCGCCGATAGGCTTCTTGGCGCCCTGGTTCACGGCGTCCAGAGCGGTCTTCTTCTTCATGACCCAGAAGAACATAATGCCAGCCAGCATTGCGCCCAGAGGGCAGATATAAACAGAAACCAAATCCATCCACTGGGAGGTCCAGGGCTGGATGAGCAGAGCCACAACCAGACCGATGACGTGGATCACGATGGTGGACACCACGCGGTTGAGTTTCAGCTTCTCCTGCAGGAAGGCCACGGGGGTCTCGTACAGGTTGATGATGGAGGTGGTGCCGGCGAAGAGCACGGCGATGAAGAAGAAGGCGCCGATGACCCAGCCGATGCCGCCCATGCCGTTGAACACACCGGGCAGAGCGATAAACATGAGGCCAGGGCCGCCGCTGGACACGTCGCTGCCGGTGGTGGCCATAGCGGGGATGATGACGAACATGGCCACCAGAGCAGCCAGGGTATCAAACACGGCCACGTTGCGGGCGGAGGAGCCGATGGCCACATCCTTGCCCAGGTAGGAGCCGTAGATGACCGAGCCGTTGCCGGCCACCGACAACGAGAAGAACGCCTGGCCGAAGGCGAAGAGCCAAATCTCCCAGTTCTGCAGACCCTTGGGATCCAGGGAGAAGATGAACTTGTAGCCGTCGCCGGCGCCGGGCAGGGTGGCGATGTACACCGCCATAACCAGGAACAGGCCGAACAGCAGGGGGATCATGATCTTACAGGCCTTCTCAATGCCGCCGGACACGCCCAGCGCCATGATGATGACGGAGACCACGATGGCCACGATGATCCAAACGCCGTTGCCGATGCCGAAGATGCCGTTCTGGAGCATCATGCCGACGCCCTCACCCAGAGTAGCGGACTCGGGAGCGGCCTGACCGAAGGCGCCGCCGATGGCGGCGGCATCCTGGCCCAGGGCGAACAGGTCGCCGCAGATGGCCATTTTGGTGTACTTGAAGATCCAGCCCATGACCACGGTGTAGCCGATGGCCAGACCCATGGAGCCGATGACGGGGATGGCGCCGATGACTTCGCCGATGCGGCGCTTGCCGCCCCGGTCCTCAACGGCCTTGCCGAAGGAGCCCACGGGGCCCGCACCGCCCCAGCGGCCCAGGGCGAACTCCTCCATCACGCCGGACATACCGATGACAATAACGAACAGGAAGTACGGAAGCAGGAATGCCATGCCACCATATTGCTTATATTTGGCGACCATGTAGGGGAAGCGCCAGATGTTGGCCATGCCTACGGCAGAGCCGATACAGGCGAGGATAAATCCCCATTTGCTTTTGAAACCATCCCGGTTTTCCACATTGTTAGGAGCGGAGCCTGACATAATAGACCCTCCTTATTCCCTCTAAAATTGTCTGACAAACCTTTGCTGTATACGGGCAGCGGCGCCCGACGAACGAAGTATTGAGTTCGCGGGCGCCGCCGTTCATTGTGTCTGCATACTTCCGCGTGATGCAGTTACGTCACATTGTGTTTTAGCTGCAGCGCCGCCTCTTACTTCTCCTCGTTGGGATAGGGCTCCAGGAAGGCGTGGAAGTGACGCATGGGCAGCTTGTGACCCCAGAGGATACGCATGTTGGGGATGGACTCACGGTCCTTGTACAGCTGAGCCACAGCGGCGATGACGTAGTCCAGGTGCTCCTTGGTCAGGCGGCTGCGGTCGATCGCGAAGCGGACCACGTTGGCCAGCTCAGCCTGCTGCTCGGGAGTCTTCAGGTCGTACTCCATGGAGAAGTCGCCCAGCTCGGACACACGGATACCATAGCGGCGGATCAGCTCCAGAGAGAAGCCGGTGCCGGCGAAGGTGGTGTGATCGCGCTTGCCGTCGAAGAACTCGTCCATGTTGATGTACACAGCGTGGCCGCCGGCGGGCAGAACAACGCCCTTAACGCCGTTCTTGTAGAAGCCCTGAGCCAGGTACTCACACTGCATGGCACGGTCATGCTGATAGTTGAAATCGCAGGACTCATAGAGGCCGGCAGCCAGAGCCATGATGTCACGGCCGGACATACCGCCGTAGGAGTCGTTGCCGTAGCAGGAGATCTGCTTAACCTTGATCAGCACGCCCACGTCGGTCTTGACGGTGCCGTCCTCGTTGAAGTCGGAGAACTTCTTCCAGAACAGGCCCTTGTCGCGGAAGGCCAGCATACCGCCCATGTTGGCATGGCCGTCCTTCTTGGCGGACATGGTGAAGGCGTCGCAGTAGGAGAACATCTCGGTGGCGATCTCAGCGATGGACTTGTCGGCGTAGCCTTCCTCGTTCATCTTGATGTAGTAAGCATTCTCAGCCCAGCGGGCCACGTCGAAGACCAGAGGAATGTCATACTTGTGAGCCACGCGGTTGATCTCACGGATGTTAGCCATGGAGACAGGCTGGCCGCAGATGGGGTTGTTGGTGATGCAGGTGAAGATCAGGGGCACGTTGTCCACGCCCACGGCATTGATCAGCTGCTCCAGCTTCTCGATGTCCATGTTGCCCTTGAAGGGGTTCTTCTCGTACTTGCCGCCTTCGGGAACTTCGTACAGCAGCTCCTTGTTGTACAGGTTACGAGGAATGGAACCCATCTGCTTGATGTTGCCCTCGGTGGTGTCGAAGTGACCGTTGGAGGGGATGGTGAAGACCTTGCCGGGATGACGGGCAGTGAGGATCTTCTTCACGATCTCCATCAGCACGGACTCAGCGGCACGGCCCTGCTGGATAATGAAGGCGTTGGGGCGCTCCATCTGCTTGGCGCCGCCGTTGAACAGGCCGCCCTCGTACTCGCAGAGGAACAGCTCGTCCATCAGCTTCTCCAGGTCGCGGCAGTCGGTGCGGACCAGGTCGATGCTCTTCTTCCAGTTCTTCTCGCCGCCGCGCTCGAAGATATCGCGGAAAGTGTCAAGAAGCACATAGTAGCCGGTGTTGCGGCCATAGGCCTCGTCGCCCAGGAACAGGGTGGCCCACTGCTGGTTGGTCATGGCGGTGGTGCCGGAGTCGGACAGCATATCAACGGTCAGCAGTCCGGAGGGGAAGGAAAACTCGTTCCAGTGGGTGGCGTTCAGAGCACGCTCACGCTGCTCAACAGTGGCCTGGGGCAGATCGCGCACCGCAAAGGCGCAGTGCTGGGGCATCTCAACATTCTGAGCCAGAGGATAGTGCTTCACATTCTTGTCCATTTTGTTTACCTCCATTTAATTTGGCGCTTTGCGCCATCATTTTACTAGAGGATACCCCGGTCGTCGGAAGCCGGCGATTCCGGCTCCTGCAACTGGCGGACAGTAACCTTTCCGAATGTGGTTATAGGTACTTGGAACTTTACTTAACTGCGATAACCTCGATCTCCACAAGGGCGTCCTTGGGCAGCCGGGCAACTTCCACAGCAGAGCGGGCAGGATAGCCGCCCTCACCGAAGAAGGTGGCATACACCTCGTTCATAGCACCGAAGTTGTTCATGTCGCTGAGGAACACGGTGGTCTTGACGACCTTATCCATGCCCAGGCCAGCCTCGGCCAGGATGGACTTCACGTTGGTCAGGGACTGACGGGTCTGCTCCGCGATGCCCTCGGGGAACGCACCGGTAGCGGGATCGATGGGCAGCTGGCCGGAAGTGATGACCAGGCCGTCGATCTCAACCGCCTGAGCGTAAGGGCCGATGGCCGCAGGCGCCTTGTCGGTATTGACGATTTTCTTCATGTTTGTTTTCCGCCTCCTTTTCACTTGGCAACAATAATTTATCACGCAGATAATTTTTTGTCAACACGTTTTTGTTCATTTCGTATGATTTTACAATTCAGCTCTCAGATTTTGTAGGAATTATCAATATAATTTTTTGCCGCGGCACAAAAAATTTTTTCTCTTGAGAAAATTGCTCTAATCTTGTTTTGACAATATTCTTATTATCAGCTATACTAAGTATAGATGCGTCTTTGGGACAAGCAGGTAATTTGAGCCAAAATCAAGGATAGAGGTGAGCCGATTGGCCAGTCCATTGTTGCAGCACTATATCAAGTTGACTGAATTTTTGGGCTATGCCCTGGGGCCCGATTATGAGGTAGCTCTTCATGATCTGACCGACAAAGATCGCTCCATTGTGGCCATTGCCAACAACCACGTCAGTGGTCGCGAGGTGGGCGCCCCTCTGACTAATGTTGCCCTGCGCATTCTGCGGGACAAAAGTTATGAGAATCAGGACTATATCCTTCACTATTTAGGAGTATCCAGCACCGGCAAGACCCTGCGCTCTTCCACCATGTTCATCAAACACGACGGCAAGCTGATCGGAATGCTGTGCATCAATTTTGATGACAGCCGATTCCAGGCAGTGAGCGATGCCTTACTGCGGCTCTGCCACCCCGATCATTTTGTTGATACCAATTTTCAGGTGGATGAGACTGTGGCAGACCGTTTTGCTCCGGCAGAGCGCTTCCACAACTCCATCCACGGTGTGGCTACCGAGGCGGTACTTCGGGAACTGGACCGCAGAAACATCACGGCGGACCGTCTCAATTCCGAAGAACGCATTCAGATCATCGGCGCACTGGACAGCGAGGGCGTTTTCCTGCTCAAGGGCGCTGTAAAAGATGTGGCCGACGCTCTGGAATGTTCCCAGGCCAGCGTATATCGTTACCTGAGTGCGATCCGCAAGGAAGAGACCTGAGGTCTCTCCCCTTTTCCTCAGTTCTATGGGAGGTAAGATCAAGATGGGTTATCACTATCCCCGCCGGCTGCTCTGGGTAGTTCTGGGCATGGTGATCAGCGCGGTGGGTATCGTTATGATGTTGCAGGCCAACATTGGCCTGGAGCCATGGAGCGTCCTGCAGCAGGGTATGGCCCAAACCTTCGGCATCACTTACGGCACCGCCTCCATCATCGTGGGCGCAGCCGCCATCGGTGTTGCCATTCTATTTGGCGAGGGTTTCGGCCTGGGTACAATTTTAAATATCACCCTATGTGCCATTTTTATCGATTATATGTTGGCCCAGGGATGGATTCCTCTGATGGAAAACCTGTTCTCCGGTATTCTGATGCTGTTAGGCGGCCTGGAACTGCTGGCCATTGGGACCTGGCTGTACATGAAAGCGGCTCTGGGCGCCGGTCCCCGGGATTCCCTGATGGTGGCTCTGGCCCGCAAGACCAAACGGTCTGTCGGCCTATGCCGGGCAGTGGTGGAGATTGGCGTTATTATTCTCGGCTGGCTGCTGGGCGGCCAGGTGGGAATCGGCACAGTTATCTCCGCTATCGTGTTGGGTACCCTGTTCAATCTGAATTTTGCCCTCTTCCGCTTCCGCGCGGCAGAGGTTCATCAGGAAAATCTGATGGAAAGCTTCCGCAATCTGGCCAGCAGAATGCACAGCCCTTCCCACGGATAAAAAAATTCCTCCGTCCTGAGACGGAGGAATTTTTTTATGTAATTACTTGTTGCCGCTGCAGGCAGTGCAGCCGCCGCACTGGGGGTGGGACTGGGCCCACAGCTTGTCGGCGGTGGGCTTCCAGTTGTCGGCGTAGGGGTGGGTCTTGGAGGTCAGGTGCTCCACGGTCTCGGGAGACTGAGGATCGGTGGAGTGAGCGCCGGTCTTGTTGACGATCTCCTCGATGCGCTCGGGGTTCTCCAGCATGGGGCAGGGACGGAGCATATTGTCATTGAAGGGCTGGTTGTCATGGTAGGCCATGAACAGCGGGGACTGCAGGCACTCCAGCAGGGTCTTTTCGTGGATGTTGGAGTCGGAGTAGTGGATAAACACGCAGGGATCCACGTCGCCGTTGGCATTGATGTGCAGGTAACGGCGGCCGCCGGCAATACAACCGCCCACATACTCACCGTCATTCTGGAAGTCCATGGCGAAGATGCCCTTGGTCTGACGCATGGCGCGGATGCGGTGATAGATCTCCTCACGCTGCTCGGGGGTGGGCATCAGCTCAGGAGCGGCATCGTTGCCAACAGGCATATAGTGGAAGAACCACACAAAGTAGGCGCCTAGGTCGATGATCTTGTCGTAGAACTCCTCGCTGGTGATGTCCTTGTAGTTCACGCTGGTGTAGCAGGTGGAGATACCGAAGGGCAGGTGATGGCTCTTCAGCAGGGCCATGGCGTTGGTGACCTTCTCGTATACACCCTGGCCGCGGCGGCTGTCGTTGGCCTCCTCAAAGCCCTCCAGGCTGATGGCGGGAATGAAGTTCTTCACCCGCAGCAGATCCTGGCAGAACTCCTCGTCAATGAGGGTGGCGTTGGTGAAGGACAGGAAAGCCACGTCGTTGTGCTTCTCACACAGGGCAATGATGTCTTTCTTGCGCACCAGGGGCTCGCCGCCGGTGTAGATGTACATATAGATGCCCAGTTCCTTGCCCTGGGTGATGATGGAGTCGATATCGTCAAAGGACAGATTCAGCTTATTGCCGTACTCCGCCGCCCAGCAGCCGGTGCAGTGCAGGTTGCAGGCAGAGGTGGGGTCCAGCAGAATGGCCCAGGGAATATTGCAGCCGTACTTCTCACGCATCTTCTCCTGCTTGGGCCAGCCCACCAGGTTGGCGTTGACGAAGAAGTTGTTGAACACGGTCTTGAGCACATCGGGGTCGGTCTGGGTCCAGACCTTCTCGATCAGCTGGTGCCAGCAGGAATCCTTGTCGTTGATGGCCTTGTCGAACGCCTCACGCTGAGTGGACAGGGTGTCCCCGGAGAACTTATTGACCAGGTCCATAACCTTGCTCATATTGTTCATAGGGTCTTTATCCAGATAATCAAACACCTTGGCCAGGCCATAGCGCTTCAGACTGTCAGGAATTTTCATCTTTATTTTCCCCTTTCACGGCATAACAATACCTATCATTGTGTGTCATGATACCTTTTCTGACGAAAATTGAAAATAGACAAAACCCGTTTCATGTCCAAACTCTATACAAAAACAGCAGTTTGCTTAAAAGCGTTTCAGATTTTCGCCTTAGTTTTATATAATTTTATCCATCCTATAATATAGTTTGTAAGACTATATCAGTCCCCCGGCGGCAACCGCTGGTCCTCCCTGTCCGGCTCTCCCGCTGGATGGACGGCAGAAGCAATGGAGATGGCTCCCCTCCCATATTTGTCCCGGATGGAATCCATGGCCTTCTCCAGCTTCTCCAGCTTATCGCGGCAGGGTATGGCGTCGGCGGCAAACAGATCCACCTGCTCCCCTGCGTCCCGCTCCTCCACCAGGTTCTGGGCCGTAATGGTAAGGGCCCGGACTGGCTGCCGCTCACTCCAACAGCTGTGCAGCAGCTCCATCCCGCACTGCGCCAGGTCCCGGGAGATATAAGTGGGGGCACTAAGCCGCTTCTGGCGGCAGATATCCTTAAAGGACGGATCACGCACGGTGATCTGTACGGTGGTACATTTGAGTCCGTGCTTGCGCAGCCGGACCGCAACCTCGTCCGCCAACTCAGACAGCGCCGTACGCAGCTGCTCCCAGCCCACCAGATTTTTAGGGAAGGTCAGTCCGTTTCCCACCGACTTGGGCCCTGGCATATCCCGGGCAGGTACCACCGGGGCGTGTTCCCTGCCCGTGGCATAGTCGTGGAGGGTATATCCTCCCTTGCCCAGAATCTGCCCCAGGCTCTCCCGGTCAAACCGGGCCAGATCACCAATGGTGCGTATCCCGTAGCCATTGAGCACCCTGGCCGCCGCACGGCCCACAAAGAGCAGATCGGTCACCGGCAATGGCCAGAGCAGCTGTTGAAAGTTTTCCCGGGTGATCACCGTTGTGGCGTCCGGTTTTCGGTAGTCGCTGCCCATTTTCGCAAATACCTTATTAAAGGAAACGCCCACCGATACCGTCAGCCCCAATTCCTGCCGCACTGTTTGGCGAATCTGGTCGGCCAAAGCCTTTCCATCCCCTCCAAAGAGATGAAGGGTCCCGGTCACATCCAACCAGCTCTCGTCAATGGAGAAGGGCTCCACCAGATCGGTATACCGTTCATAGATGGCATTCACCTTTTTGGAATACTCCCGATACTTCCAGTGGTGGGCCGGCAGCAATACCAGGTCCGGACACTTCCGTCTGGCCTGCCAGATGGTCTCTGCCGTCTGTACTTTATACTTTTTGGCCAGCTCATTTTTGGCCAGAATGATTCCATGGCGACTCTCCGGGTCACCACATACCGCCGCCGGCCTGTCCTTTAACTCCGGATGATCCAGCAGCTCCACCGATGCGTAAAAGCTATTCAAATCACAGTGAAAAATGACCCGGTCCAAGCACTTCCCTCCCCTCTCCCAAAAAGATACGGCTGATTTTTTTATTATATGCTTTTTTTGCCGCAAAGTCAAACATTCGTTCTATTCGCTGTATTCCAGGGGAACACCGCTGTTCATGGCTGCATGGATATGATACACTGATAGCAAAGGAGCGGTTTTCATGGACGAAAACGCTCTGCTGTTTTTTCAGCAGGATATAGAGGTGCTGCCGCTGTATGAGCGGTTGGAAGGCCTGATCTTGGACCGGATTGCCGATGTACAAATCAAGGTACAGAAAAGCCAGATTTCCTTTTATAACCGGCATATGTTTGCCTGCGTCTCCTTTAGCAAAGTCCGCAAGGCCAAGGATCGCCCCGCCCACTACATTGTGGTCACCTTTGGCCTGGATCACCGTCTGGAATCCCCCAGAATCGATGTGGCTACCGAGCCTTATCCTAACCGCTGGACCCATCATGTACTGATTGCAAGCCCAGACGAAATCGATGATGAACTGATGGGATGGATCTACGAGGCCAGCGTCTTTTCCGCGCTCAAATAGTCCTTTAATTGCTTTTCTCCCGTATTGACACCCTCATCAAGTCGTGTTGGAATTCTATCAGAATACAGAGGTAGTTTGTATGAATTATGACACCATTATTTTAGAACTTTTTTCAAGGATTCAAAAGCTCGAGGAGGAGGTAAAATCTTTGCAGGAAGTCATTGGCTGCGCCTCCACCGAGAATACGGCAGGAGATAATCCCAAAACCACCACAGGAGATATCCGGACTTATATTGAAAGCCAAAAATTGCAGGCATACAGCAGCGGGCAAACCGAGCTTACACTAAAGGCAAATGATATTCATAAGAATCTGCAATTAAAAAACAGGATGCCAATGGTATGTAATGCCATGAGACAATGTATGGCCGACCATGATGTCGTGCTGCATGACACCGCCAGCGGACACTCATCTACCCTGGAAATCAAGTACCATCTTTCAGGCAAAAGCTGATCCAGTACAGAACGTCCGGTAATGTCAATGTATAATGCAGAAAGATACAGATGGTATCTTTGCGGATCTTGGTATGTGAGGTAACGACCAAGGACAATGATACGGACTGTTCTACTTTGCATCCTCCGTCGAGATAGAAAAAGGCTCCAGAAGCAGATTGCTTCTGGAGCCTTTGGCGCAGCGGGAGGGATTCGAACCCTCGTGCGGTTGCCCGCAAACTGATTTCGAGTCGGTTGTCCAATTATGCACTTCTTGAAATTTCCAGGCGTTTTGAGGCGGTTTTATCCGCTTCCAATCTCTTGTGCCACAGCGGTTTGCGCCGATTGATCCAGCCCCATGTCCTCAAACCCCTGAAATTCGAATAAAAGCCCGTTTTGGCCGTTTTTGGAGAGAACTCAAGCATTTTGGAGAGAACTGCGGAGAGAACTGGGGGAGAAAGTGCCCACCTGGCAACACACAGGAAATGGCTTTTTTGATGCGACATTTCTGACGAGGTGATTGCCATGAATTACGAGCCAATTAACTGGGATACCGTCCCCGACGTGATGAGCAAAGACCAGTTCTATAAGCTGTGCCACATCAGCAAATCCACCGCCAGGTACCTGCTCCAAACCGGCAAGGTGCCCTGCCGGTATACCGGCAAAAAGACCCGCTGCTATCAGATCCGCAAAGAGGATGTGCAGACTTATCTCCGGAGAAAGGGAATCTGCCCGGAGTTATATCTGCCCCAAAACACAAAGCGCAAGACGAAATTTCCGGCTCTGACGTCGAAGGAGCTGCCGGAGAAAACCAAAAAGGCATTGAAAGGATACCTCCTCCGGCTGATGAAGGACTGCCCCGACGTGATGTCAGGCAGACAGGTGGCCAAGTTGATCGGTTACGGTCCCACCACTGTCCATCAGTGGTGTCGCAAGGGTGAGCTGTACTACATCCAGTCCGGCGGCAGCTACTATATCCCCAAGGCAGTCCTGATTGACTTTATTTGTTCCATGCGGTTCCGTACGATCCACCGCAAATCCCAATGGCATATCGTCACCATGATGTCCTTCCATAAGGAGATGGATGCCCATGCCAAGCAGAAGGAGGGCAAATGATGCGCTATCTGGAGCAATTCTTCTATGGCAATATGGACCCACAGGCCCGGGAAAGCATCCATCCCGAAGCAATGAGGAAGGTGCAACGTACACTTTCTGACCTGGAGAAATGGTTGCTGGAGCAGCTTGAGGAACCTCAGAGGGATCGTTTCTTGGCGTATACCGACGCCTGGAGCGAGCTGAATGCCCGCTGTGACCTGGACAGCTTTGTCTGCGGCTTTCGCATGGGTGCCAGGTTGACCCTGGATACTTTTATGACGGAGGAGGAATAGACCTATGAGTCAATCTTTGACCTATACCCAGGTGGAGGACTATTACTACCCTGATCTCTGCTTGCCGGAGACAGATGACCGACCGCTTGGCAAGTACGGTATGCTTCGCAAAACCTATCTGAAGCAGCACAGGCCCATACTGTACGACCGTTTGCTGCTGGTTGGGCAACTGGACAGCCATCTGGCAGAGATCGACCTGCGGGCCGAAGAAATGGTGATTGATATGGTGGAAAAGATGGCAGCTACCAGTGGAGTAGACGAGCGCCTGAAGGAGTCAGACCAGATGGCATGGGTAGGAGCCATGAACAATTTCAGGGCTGCTGCCGAAGAGGTTGTCCTGCGGGAACTGATATACATGATACCATAATAAATTGGATTATAGACTTGTCACACCTATATTTTTCGGGTAAAATAGGATTATAATCTGATATTATCCGAAATGAGGTGAAGGATATGTACGTTACCCGCCACATGGAGCCGGTGGTTCTGGAGGTCTCCTCCCAGTATCCCGCATTGCTGATCGTAGGTCCCCGGCAGGTGGGCAAGACCACCATGTTGGAGCATCTGATCGAGATAGAGGGACGGGGACGAACGGTTGTCACACTGGACGACCTCACAGAGCGTGAGCTTGCAAAGACCGACCCCAAGATGTTCTTCCAGCTTCATAAGCCGCCCCTCCTGATCGACGAGGTGCAGTATGCCCCGGAGCTGTTCCCTTACATCAAGATGATGGTGGATCAGCGCCACCAGCCGGGTGACTTCTGGATGACCGGCTCTCAGCTGTTCAAAATGATGGAGGGTGTGCAAGAATCTCTGGCAGGGAGAGTGGCTTTGCTCCATTTGTCCCCTATGTCTCAGAGTGAGATTCTCCATTATCCTGCCACGGGCCCCTTCCGAGTAGATCTGAATGCGCTGCAAGAGCGGCAGCAACACTGCCAGATATGCGATACTCCGACCATGTATCAGCGGATTTTCCGAGGTGGTATGCCTGCACTGGTCACTGGCCAGTATACCAACGCCAATCTGTTCTATTCCAGCTATATTGATACCTACATGGAGCGTGATGTGCGGCGACTGTCCTCTGGGATCGACAGCTTGAAATTCCTGCGGTTTCTGCGGGCCACCGCCGCCCGTGCCGGTCAGCAGGTGAACTACAAGGGCATTGCCGATGATGCAGAGATCGACCAGGCCACGGCCAAGAGTTGGCTGCATATTCTGGAGGCGCTGGGTATTATATTTCTGCTGCACCCCTATTCCAATAATCTGCTGAAACGGACGGTCTCCACGCCCAAGCTGTATTTTTACGACACCGGCCTGGTGTGCTATCTGACCCGGTGGACCAGCCCAGAGACGGCTATGGCTGGGGCCATGAACGGGGCGCTTCTGGAGAATTTCACAGTGTCCGAGGTCATGAAATCCTACCAGAATGCTGGACAGGAGCCGTTTCTCTATTACTATCGGGACAGCGACGCCAAGGAGATCGACCTACTGCTGGAGCAGGATGGAAAGCTCTACCCCTTGGAAATCAAGAAGATGGCTACCCCACCGAAAAAGCTCACAAAGGTCTTTGAACTGATCGACAAATCTCCGCTCCAGCGTGGTACCGGCGCGGTACTGTGCATGGCGGAAACCCTGGGGGCCTTTGATGAGAACAATTTGATTGTACCCATTGGGTTAATATAATGCCCTACTTGCCTCTGCCGGTCTATCGGCAGAGGCTTTTTTGCCATTGTTTGAGTGGATTGCACCTCGAACGCCGCTGGCAAGACATAGATGAGTTCCCAAGATTCATTTATATCATTTCGTTAAAAATGATATAAATGAATCTTGACGAAAACAATTTTACTTGATATAGTTTAATTGTATCATTGCAAGCAAAATGATGAAATTGACGCAGAGCGAGGTATAGAATGCGCACCTACGATTTTACCAAAAACTACGCGGAGCTGCTCACGCCGGACATTGTGGCCCTGCTGACTCAGATCCATGAATATAAGGGTGAACAGGCTCTGTTTATTGAAGCCAAGGCCGATGCCCTGACCAAGCTGGTGGAGATTGCCAAGATCCAGAGTACCGAGGCCTCCAACAAAATCGAGGGCATTTATACCTCGAACGAGCGCCTGAAAAAGCTGGTGCAGGACAAGACCACCCCACGCACCCGGAACGAACAGGAGATTGCCGGTTACAGGGATGTGCTGGCCACCATCCATGAGAACTTTGACTATATCCCGCCCAAATCCTCCCTGATCCTCCAACTCCACCGGGATCTTTATAAATTCAGCGGCGCATCCTACGGCGGCAACTACAAAACAGCGGACAATGTAATCGCCGAAACGGATACCCAGGGGAACAAAACCGTTCGTTTCCAGCCACTCCCCGCCTGGGAGACACCGGAGGCGGTGGACAACCTCTGCCGGGCCTACGAGGAGGCTGTGGGTGCCGGTGAGATGAACCCTCTGCTGCTGATCCCCATGTTCATTCTGGACTTCCTCTGTATTCATCCCTTTAACGACGGCAACGGCCGTATGAGCCGCCTGCTGACCCTGCTGCTGCTCTACCGGGCAGGCTATATCGTGGGCAAATATATCAGTATTGAAAAACTCATTGAGGAGAGCAAGGAGACCTACTATGAGGCCCTCCAGCAAAGCTCTCAGGGGTGGCACGAGGGAGCCAATGACTACGCCCCTTTTGTGCGCTATACCCTGGGCGTAGTGGCGGCAGCCTACCGGGACTTTTCCACCCGTGTGCAGGTCCTGGCCGTCAGTGGCATGAGTAAGCCGGACCGCATCCGGGAGATCATTAAGGGTACCCTTGGAAAGATCACCAAGGCAGAGATCATTGAACAGTGCCCCGATATTAGTAAAATCACGATACAGCGCACTTTGGCCGACCTGCAGAAGAGCGGGGAAATTCTGAAACTCAGCGGCGGGCGCTATACCGCCTATATCTGGAACCGGGAAAAGGAGTAAGAGAACATGATCACTGGCGAACTGAAAAACAAAATCGACCGCCTCTGGGAGACCTTCTGGACCGGCGGCATTACCAACCCTCTGGACGTGGTGGAGCAGATGACCTATCTCATGTTCATCCACGACCTGGACGCCGCCGACAACCAGCGGGCCAAGGAGAGCGCCATGCTGGGCCTGCCCCACAAGAGCATCTTTTCCGGCGAGGTACAGGTGGGCGAGCGGACCATTCCGGGCAATCAGCTCAAATGGTCAGTGTTCCACGACTTCCCCGCCGGGCAGATGTATTCCGTCATGCAGGAGTGGGTGTTCCCCTTTATCAAGAACCTCCACGCCGACAAGGACAGCGCCTACGCCAAGTACATGGGAGACGCCATTTTCAAGATTCCAACGCCCCTGATCCTGGATAAGATCGTTACAGCCATGGACGAGATCTATGACCAGGCGGACAAGCTCCACGATGCCGATGTCCGGGGCGACATCTACGAATACCTCCTGTCCAAAATCGCCACCGCCGGGGTCAACGGCCAGTTCCGTACCCCCCGGCACATCATCCGCATGATGGTGGATATGATGGCCCCCCGGGCGGATGATGTAATCTGCGACCCGGCCTGCGGCACCTCCGGCTTCCTGGTGGCGGCGGGGGAATACCTCAAAGAGAACCGCAAAGAGGAAATCTTTTTTGACCGCCAGAAAAAAGACCACTACATGAACCATATGTTCCACGGCTACGATATGGACCGCACCATGCTGCGCATCGGAGCCATGAACATGATGACCCACGGCATCGACAACCCCTATATCGAGTACCGGGACAGCCTCAGCGACCAGAACACCGACCGGGAGAAGTATTCTCTCATCCTGGCAAATCCTCCCTTCAAAGGGAGCCTGGACGCGGACATCGTGTCTGCTGACCTGCTGAAGGTGTGTAAGACCAAGAAAACCGAGCTGCTGTTCCTGGCTCTTTTCCTGCGGATGCTCAAAGTGGGCGGGCGGTGCGCTGTTATCGTACCCGACGGGGTGCTGTTCGGCTCCTCCAAGGCCCACAAGGATATCCGCAAGGAGATCGTGGAGGGCAACCGGCTGGAGGCGGTGATCTCTATGCCCAGCGGGGTGTTCAAGCCCTACGCCGGGGTGTCCACGGCGGTGCTGGTGTTCACCAAAACGGGCTACGGCGGCACAGATGATGTGTGGTTTTACGATATGAAGGCCGACGGTTTCTCCCTGGACGATAAGCGCACTGAGGTGAAGGAGAACGACGTCCCCGACATCGTCAAGCGGTTCCATAACCGGGAGGGGGAGAAGGACCGGGAGCGCACCGAGCAGTCCTTCCTGGTGCCCAAGGAGGAGATCGCCGAGAATGGTTATGATCTCTCCATCAACAAGTACAAGAAGGTGGAGTATGTTCCCGTGGAGTACCCTTCTACCCAGGAGATTCTGGCCGACCTCAATGAGCTGGAGAGGGAGATCACCAAGGGCCTGGCGGAACTGGAGGAGATGGTGTGATGGCTACATGGGGAGAACTTAAAAAAGCTGGGATAACATGGAGCGAGTCTAGTAAAATGACTTGGGGGAAGTTGAAAGAATTTTGCACAATTAATCCCAAAGCTAAGCAAATTCCAGATGATATGGAAGTCTCTTTCGTGCCCATGCAGCGAGTTAGTGATACCGGAGATGTGCAGACGGATGAAATAAGAAAAGCCGCAGACGTTAAAAAAGGATTTACCTTTTTCGAAGAAGGTGATGTCCTCTTTGCAAAAATAACTCCCTGTATGGAAAACGGAAAAGGTGGAATTGCTTGGGGCTTAAAAAATGGTGTTGGCTTTGGAAGTACAGAATTCCATGTTCTGCATCCAGACCCGGAGAAGGTTTCAAGTGAGTGGCTGTATTATTTGACTTCTTGGGATGAATTTCGCAAACAATGTGCCCGAAATATGACCGGAAGTGCTGGTCAAAAAAGAGTACCTAAATCTTATCTTGAGCAGTATAAAGTGTACATCCCTTCGCTGGAGGAACAGCGCCGCATTGCCGCCCTGCTGGACAAGGTCAGCGACCTGATCGCCAAGCGCAGAGCGCAGCTGGACAAGCTGGATCTGCTGGTCAAAGCCCGGTTTGTGGAGCTGTTTGGGGATCCGTTTATCAATTCAATGGCATGGAAAAAGATAAAAATTATAGATGCTGTTACAGTTGAACCGCAAAACGGAATGTATAAACCACAGTCTGATTATGTTACAGATGGTTCAGGAACTCCAATTTTAAGAATCGATGGTTTCTATGATGGTGTAGTAACTGACTTTTCCTCGTTAAAGAGATTGCGTTGCAATGATAAAGAGAAGCAGAAATATCTTCTAAAGGAAAATGATATTGTCATAAATAGGGTAAACAGCATTGAATATCTTGGAAAATGTGCTCATATTACGGGGCTTATAGAAGAAACTGTTTATGAATCAAATATGATGAGAATGCACTTTGATACAGCACGCTTTAATCCCGTATATATAACTCATTTGTTGTGTAGCCGATTTGTCTATGACCAAGTAGTCAATCACGCAAAAAAAGCAGTCAATCAAGCAAGCATCAATCAAAAAGATGTCCTTGATTTTGATATATATCAGCCCTCGATTGATCTTCAAAATGTGTTTGCAGATTTCGTCAATCAGGTAGAGCAATCAAAATTGAAGCTTCGTCAGAGCCTCGATAAGCTGGAAACACTGAAAAAAGCTCTGATGCAGCAATATTTTGGGTGAGGTAATAAAATGGAACTGCCGTTTGAAAACACAGTAAATACTGCTATTGACAAAATTGCAGATGGTGTTATCACTAAAATGAATCATGCCGAAGAGCGGCGCAATAGAGAATTTGCATATCAACTCAAAGAGCTTGAATTTTATAAGAGTAACTACGAAAAAGATTTAAAGGATATTTTTGATTTTTGGTTTGAAGTAGTAAGAGTTGTGCATATCAAGGATAATCCTCATTTAAGTGCACCAGAACAAAAGAAATATAACGACAAATACAAAGAATTAATACAAATTGACAAAATATCAAGATACAAAATGAAAACTATAAAATATGGCGGGACTGAAACTGGCAGGGTTTTAGCAATCGAAAATAAACTTCATCAAAAAAAGTATGATGATAAGCCAAAATATGTTCCATTATTGATGTGGTGTTCGATATTATCAGTTTTAAAGAAAGATATCTTAGGTCAAGAAATTAGCTCCAATGATATCATACAGATCTTGGTAAATAATTTTGATGATAATCTTTCTGAACTTGAAAAAGCCAAAAAATATGTAAAGAAAATATATAAGGATACTTATGGAGAAGACCCCTATTGGGTTAGCTGAGGTGATACCATGACCAACTTCGATTTTCTCCTTTCCGACCCCCAATTTATTACATTCGGAGAGGTGGCTGTCTCAGCGGAAAAAATCTATGCCATCGACCCGGCGGCCTGTGTACTGAACTGCCGCCGGTGTATGGAGTTTGCCGTCAAATGGATGTACTCCGTGGACGGCGGGTTGGTCATGCCCTACGACGATAGGCTTGCCAGCCTGATGGACAGCGAGGACTTCCGGGCCATTGTGGACCGGGACCTGTGGCAGCGCCTGAAGTACATCCGCCAGACGGGCAACGACGCCGCCCACAAGGCAAAGAAGATCACGCCGGCCCAGGCCAGGCTATGCCTGGAAAACCTCTGGTACTTCATGGACTTTGTGGCCTGCTGCTACGGCGCCACCTACACCCCCGGAGCATTTGACCCGGCCCTGCCGGAGGGGCAGACTGCTGCCCCGGCTCCCGCTCCTGCGCCCGAGGTGGATCTGGCCGCCCTCATGGCAGAAAATGAGGCCCTGCGGGCAGAACTCACCGCTCGCCGGGAGGCCCAACAGCCCAGTTACACCCCCAAGCCCCTGGACCTCTCCGAGTATGAGACCCGCAAGCTCTACATCGACGCCATGCTCACCGAGGCGGGCTGGACCGAGGGGAAGGACTGGATCAATGAGGTGGAGCTGCCCGGTATGCCCAACAAGAGCGAGGTGGGCTATGCCGACTATGTGCTCTATGACGATACCCACCGTCCTCTGGCCGTCATCGAGGCCAAGCGCACCTGTGCGGACCCGGCCAAGGGCCGCCAGCAGGCCAAGCTGTATGCCGATCTGCTGGAGCAGCAGTATGGCCGCCGCCCGGTGATCTTCCTCACTAACGGCTTTGATACCCGCCTGAACGACGGGGCCTACCCGGAGCGCCGGGTGGCCGCTTTCTACTCCAAGCGGGACCTGGAGAAGCTCTTTAACCTCCGGGCCATGCGGACAAGCCTCAAGTACATCCAGGTGGATCACAACATTGCAGGCCGCTACTATCAGGAGGGGGCCATCAAGGCCACCTGCCAGGCCTTTCAGGCCAACCGCCGGAAGGCCCTGCTGGTCATGGCCACCGGCTCCGGCAAGACTCGTACGGTCATCGCTCTGGTGAAGGTACTGCTCTTGCACGGCTGGGTGAAAAACATTCTCTTTCTGGCCGACCGAAACTCCCTGGTCACCCAGGCTAAGCGCAGCTTTGTGAACCTGCTGCCCGATCTGTCAGTAACCAATCTGTGCGAGGAGAAGGACAACTATACCGCCCACTGCGTCTTTTCCACCTATCAAACCATGATGAACTGCATCGATTCGGTGGAGGACGGGGAGGGAAAGCTGTTCACTGTGGGCCACTTTGACCTGGTGATCTGTGACGAGGCCCACCGCTCCATTTACAACAAGTATCGGGACATTTTCAACTATTTTGACGCGCCCCTGGTGGGCCTCACCGCCACCCCCAAGGACGAAATCGACAAGAACACCTATGAAGTCTTTGAACTTGAGAGCGGCGTACCCACTTACGGCTACGAGCTGGCCCAGGCGGTAAAGGACGGCTTTTTGGTGGACTTCCTCACCGTGGAGAGCAAGCTGAAATTCCTGGAGGAGGGCATCTCCTACGCCGACCTGTCCGAGGAGGAGAAGGCGGAGTACGAGGCCACCTTCACCGACGAGAACGGGGAGCTGCCCGAACGGATCGAGTCCTCCGCCCTCAATGAGTGGCTGTTCAATGAGGACACTATCCGCAAGGCGCTCTATCTTCTCATGGAAAACGGCCTGAAAATCGACTACGGGGAGAAGCTGGGCAAGACCATCATCTTCGCCAAGAACCACCGCCATGCGGAGAAAATTCTGGAGGTGTTCGGCAAGGAGTACCCCCATCTGTCTGGTTACGCCAAGGTCATCGACAACTACATGACCTACGCCCAGAGTGCCATCGACGAATTCTCCGACCCGAAAAAGCTGCCCCAGATTGCCATCTCCGTGGACATGCTGGACACTGGCATCGATGTGCCCGAGGTGCTGAACCTGGTGTTCTTCAAGAAGGTCATGAGCAAGGCGAAATTCTGGCAGATGATCGGCCGGGGTACCCGTTTGTGTCCGGGGTTGATAGACGGGGAGGACAAGACCAAGTTCTACATCTTCGACCTGTGCGGCAACTTTGAGTTCTTCCGCATGAATAAAGGAAAGGCCACCGCCAACCAGATGGCCCTGCAAAGCGCCATCTTCTACCTGAAAGCCCAGATCGTCTACAAGCTCCAGGATCTGGCCTACCAGACCGAGGAACTGATCCCCTTCCGGGAGAAGCTGGTGGACGAAATGCTCTCCAAGGTACAGCAGCTGGACCGGGAGAACTTCGCCGTGCGGCAGCACCTGCGGTATGTGGAGAAGTTTGCTGACCCGGCCAGCTACCAGACCCTCAGCTATGAAGATACCCTCTACTTACGGGACGAGGTGGCCCCCCTGCTCCAGCCGGACATGGACGAGGCCAGCGCCGTGCGGTTCGATGCGCTGATGTACGGCATTGAGCTGGCCTATCTGGTGGGCAAGACCTACAAGAAAGCCCGGAAGGACTTGGTGAAAAAGGTTAGCGGCGTGGCCAGCGTGGCCAACATCCCGGAAATCCGGGCGCAATCGGAACTCATCGAGAAGATCCTGCACACAGACTACCTGGACAACGCAGGGATCAATGAGTTCGAGCATATCCGGGAGTGCCTGCGGAACCTGATGAAGTATCTGCCCCACGACGGCGCCATTTACAACACCAACTTTACAGATGATATCCTCTCCGTGGAGTGGAAGGAGTCGGAGCTGGAGAACGACGACCTGAAGAACTACAAGGCCAAAGCGGAGTTCTACGTGCGCCAGCATCAGGACAAGCCCGCCATTGCCAAGCTGCGCTCCAATGTGCCGCTGACGGCGGAGGATGTGAAAGAACTGGAGACCATTCTCTGGAGCGAGGTGGGCACCAAACAGGACTACGAGGCGGAGATCGGTCAAAAGCCGCTGGGAGAGTTCGTCCGGGAGATCGTAGGCATGGACATGAACGCCGCCAAGGAGGCCTTTGCACAGTACTTAAACGATGTCAATCTGGACAGCAGACAGATTTACTTTGTCAATCAGATCGTGGAGTACATCGTCCACAACGGCGTGATGAAAGACCTGTCCGTCCTCCAGGATCCACCCTTCACTGATCAGGGCAGCATCGTGGAGATTTTCACAGACCTGGCCCTGTGGGCTGGAATCAAGAGCGTCATCGACCGGATCAACGCCAATGCGGCGGCATAGATAACATCATTTTATCCCCAACAGCTCAGATGTGGACCGGTCAAACTTTTCCTGAAACTCAGCAAAGGTGATGTCCCCTGCTTCCACTTGCTCCATAAGTTCTTTTCCATACAGCTGCACCTCATTGTACCGGCGCATAATATTGGGGTACTGCTCCTTCCTCCGTTGGGCGGCAGTCTGTATCCGGTTGCACACCTTCCGATAGAGCTTTTTGGCCGCATCCTGATTGACGGCTTGCTGGTGTTTGGAGGTGGCCCCAACCTGTTTGCACGTCTTCCCGTTGGTGCCTTCCACCACCCGGTCACAGTAGCAGTTGACCACCGAGTAGGGACGGAAATAGCGGCCACAGTAGGCGCAGCGGCGCAGAGGGATCTCATTGGCACAGAGCATCTCAAACTCCCATACGGTCAATGCGGCCAACTGATCCGTGGCCATATAGGTATGTCCCTCCAGCTTTTCCTTTGCCGGAACAGTATCCGTCCCTCCGTCATACCGGTATATTTTGTGGTTTCTGGAGATATAAAAGCGGGGCGAAAGCGCCTGATAACTGCTTTCCACCAGATTGCGATAGAGCAGATTCTGTCGCTGCAGCGTAAAGTAGGCGCGCAGGATACTCCCCTGGTTGTCCTCTTCCCTGCTCATAACTTCATCCAGCAGGGGTGCAAGCTGACTCTGACACATTTGCAGCTGCGCAAAAATCTTGACCACATCATTCAGCCATTGCCGCAGGAAGACTGGCGAAATACTTACTTCCTCATACTCTGCATCCGTTCCGTCCAGGACCTGGAGGTAAGCAAGTTCCTCCTTCCGCAGCTTCCACGGTTCCTCCGGGTGGAAGGCACAGCACAGCCGGTTACGCAGCTGCTGTTCCACCAGAAGTTTTAACAATGGATGCCGGGGAGACAGGCTGCTCTTCAGCTCGCGATACCATGCGGCCACGCGCTGTCCATAGTCCATACCCTTTATAAAGCCCAAACCAGACTGAGGCAACTCCTCTCCACCGAGGAGTGCCTCAGCTTTTTTTATCTGATCGCCCCAATCCACATCCAAAAAGACCATCATCCACATCCCAAGGTTGCTTTCCACCACAGAAGAGTCGTTCTGATACACGTACTCCCGATCATTTTCCAAGCTCATTTCAAAATACGGCATGGTATCTCCTCCATTCCACAGCGTGGGAAACGATTGTACACACAAATACTTTACCACGCATTGACAGGGGCGGCAACACAAAATATGCTGAATGTGGGAAACGAAATATGATCATTTTAATTTTCCACATTTCTCTTGATGCAAAGGAGGCATTTTTGTGAAGAAATCAGAACTTAGGGACCTCTACCACATGATGTTTCCGGACTATCCGGACATTGTGACCGTGGCTCAGCTCCAGAAAATGCTGGGCATCAGCCGCCACCTGGCCTACGACCTGATCAATGACGGCCATCTGGCTGGCATGAAAATCGGCAACTCCTTCAAGATTCCCAAGGTCAGCGTCATTCGCTATGTGATGGAGCAGGAGGCGCAGGATCATGCTGGTTGAGAAGATTCAGTACATGGATGCGGACACCCTGTTGACCAGTCCATTGCAGCGTCCCTTCTTCGTGGTGGAGGGGCTGATTCCTCAGGGGCTGAATACCCTGTGCGGTTCCCCCAAAATCGGCAAGAGCTGGCTGATGCTGTGGCTGGCATTGCAGGTGGCGCGGGGAGAACCCCTGTGGGAATTTGCCACCCATCGCTGTGACGTGCTCTACCTGTGTCTGGAGGATACTTACGCACGGATTCAAAGCCGTTTGCAGCAGCTGACCGAGGAGGCACCAGAAACCCTACGTTTTTCAGTGCTGTGTCAGCGGCTGGGCAGCGGCTTGCAGGAACAGCTGGAGGATTTTTTGAGGGACTATCCCCAGACCCGTCTGGTCATCATCGACACTCTGCAAAAGGTGCGGGATGGCACGGTCAACAGGGGCAGTATGTATGCCAGCGACTACGGCGACATGGCCGCCCTTAAGGCCATTGCAGACCGCCATAACCTCTGCATGATCCTGGTCCATCATCTGCGCAAGCTCACCGACAGCGCAGACCCCTTTAACGAGGTGTCCGGGTCCACAGCCCTGATGGGGGCGGCAGACACCACATACCTGCTGAAAAAGAGCAACCGGGCCGAAGAAGAAGCGATTCTCCTGGCAACCGGACGGGACATTGAGTATCAGCAGCTCGTCCTCCGTTTCGAGAACTACCGCTGGACGCTGGTAGAGCGAAAGGATTCCGCTGCGGTTCAGCGGGACGATGTGCCGCCGTTTCTTTTCCGGCTGGTGGAGTTTGTCAAAGCACAGGGCGGTTATGAGGGAAGCGCCACGGCGCTTTTGAAGCAGATGGGCGAAACAGAGGTTACGCCCAATGCGGTGACCCGGTATATCGTGCGTCACTGGGAGCGGGTTCTGGTTCCGGCAAACATCTGCTATTCCACCCGGCGAACAGCCTCTGAGCGCATTCTCCGCCTGACCCTCACCTATGACAGCAATGACGCAAATGACAGAAATCCCGCCATAGAGAAAGAGCTGTCACAGCCGTCATAACCGTCATGCTGGTCAACGTAGCCCAGACGGCCCAGGGCACCCCGTGAAGGGGTGTCCTGAAGGGCAGCAGGGCACCCCGTGAAGGGGTGTCCTGAAGGGCAGCGAGCATAGGCTTTGTGTTGCCCACCAAAGCCGGCGGCAGCAGCCGAGAGGGGCTGTGCCCCTATGACCCCCAAAAAAGGAGAACGATATGAGAAAACGAACGTATGGCATTAACGTGCGGGTATCCAAAGAGGAAAAAGAGCGGCTGGAGCGGATGGCGAGGCGGTGCGGCATTTCCCTCTCCGCCTACCTGAGAAGACTGGGTATGGGGGAAGATCTTTCCGCTCCCCACCCCATGGAACGCTTCGGGAACTTGAAACAGGGGGTGGACCGTGGGGATCACCAAAATTAAGGCAGTCAAGGACAGCCTGAGTCGTATCGTAGGCTAAAGTCGCTTCAACCGTTCGGATATAATACTGACGATAGGTGGAGTCCCAGTACCTTGACAACCGCATACTCATTCATCAGTAACATCCCCCCTTTCCAGCTCGAAGAGCTAAAGCCGATTCAGGGGCCGCGCCATGATATACGGACATGATGAGCAGATCCCACCTGATTAAAAGACTACCCGGATGTGATGGACATTGGTCAAATGTGTGAGGCGCTTGGCGTCAGTACAAAAACCGGGTACAAGTTACTTAAAGATGGGAAAATTGAGTACCTGAAAATTGGACGGGCTTACCGCATCCCCAAAGCCCACATTCTTCGTTATTTGAAAATCACCTGCTCCACTTTTGCGGAGTAGCAGGCTATGGTGTCGATCTTCACCGGATAGACGCAGAAAGTTAACAATTCTGACGCGGATTTACCTGGAGTTTTGTTCTGTCCGATGATACAATAAAGGTGTCATTGGTAGGTGAACTCAATACCGCAAAAGGAGGAACAGATCAGTATGCCAGCGGTACACCTGCAAGAAAACAGCAAACTAATCTCCGGCCATGTGGCCGAGAAAAAAGGGTATCTCTATTGGGTTCTAAACCTTACCGATGAGAATGGTAAGAGAAAGCCCAAATGGATTCCCACCCATAAGAAAGTCAAGGGCAATAAGACCTGGGCAAACAATATGCTTCCCACCATCCGAAAGGAATGGACGGAAAAGCTGCTTCAGGAGGCTACGGCCTCACAGCAGTCGGCTTCTCCGTCTGGCCCGTCATCCGCAGCGATTTCCTTTGTGGATTTCCTGTACCAGTGGCTTGAGTACAAGTACAAGTCTGCTACCGGACGGGTGATGGACAGCAAGCCCATTGAACTCTCGACCTATTCGGGATACGAACAACAGCTTAACAACCCCATCGCCCCGTATTTCCGAGAGCATCCTGTCGCCCTTTGTGACCTTACCAAACAAGATATTCTCGCTTTTTATGAGAAAGAATTGGAACGGGTCAAGCCGACCACCGTTAAACATTACCACGCTCTGATTCATGGGGCGTTGAATTATGCGGTTGACAAAAATCTGATTCCAAACAATCCGGCTGACCGGATTATCATTTCCAAGCCTGAACCCTTCAAGGGTGACTACTACCTGGATTCGGAAGTCCTGAATCTGTTTGAAGTCATCAAGGGGCATAAGATCGAACTGGTAGTTCTTCTGACTGCTTTTTACGGCCTGCGCCGCAGTGAAGTTATCGGTCTGAAATGGAGTGCCTTTGACTTCAACCATAACTGCTTCTCCATCCGGCATACGGTAACAACTTGCAATGTAAAGGGAGAACGGGTCACGATTAAGAAGGACAAGGCAAAAAACAAATCCAGTTTGCGGACTTATCCATTGATTCCTTTTTTGAAAGAGCGGTTGCTGGAGGCCAAGAAACAGCAGGAAGAAAATCGCAAGCTGTGCGGGCGTTCCTACAACAAAGAATATCTGGGATATGTCTGTGTCGATGTGATCGGCAATCTTATTAAACCCAACTATGTGTCCTCGACCTTTGGGAAGTTGCTTGCCAAGAACAATTTAAGGCACATTCGTTTCCACGATCTTCGCCATACCTGTGCCTCGCTTTTGCTGGCCAACGGTGTTCCGATGGAACAGGTAAAGGAGTGGCTGGGACACAGTGAGATCTCGACAACGGTGGATATTTACGGGCATCTGCAATATGCCACGAAAAAACAATCCGCCGCAGCCATTGAGCAGGACATTGTGGCGCCCATGCTACAAAACCTATCGGCGGTTTCTCCATAAAAAGGAAAGAGGTCTACCAGCTTTTCGCTGGCAGACCTCATGGCGGAGATGGAGAGATTCGAACTCTCGCGCCGGTTTTGAGCCGACCTACCGCATTTCGAGTGCGGACCCTTCAACCGCTTGGGTACATCTCCAAATTTATGTTATATCCCTGGTCCCGACCCGCCGACCAATTCAGCCGGTGGAAATCGGGAAGAACAACAGGATAGAACAAGCAACATTATTCAATTTGAACTCGGCTGGAACCCGCATGGTTCCAAGGGTTTCAGCCGTTTGGCACTCCGCATAGGAAACCTGATTTCGAATCATTACACCAACTTGGATGATGACGGTAAATCAGGGACGATAGCGGTAACTACGGAACCCCAAAACACACCTCTCAAAGTGGCCGTCAGATGGCTGCTCTCATTATAGCCATTTTCCCGCAAAATTCAAGCCGTGGAAATTGGGAAGAACAACAGGATAGAACAGACCCCAATTCACGATTTGAACTTGCCCGCAAACCCGCATGGTTACTGGCTTTTCGGCAGTTTGGACTTCCAAAGTGGAAACATGATTTCGAGTGCGGACCCTTCAACCACTTGGGTACATCTCCAAATCGCTCACTCCCACAGGCGCTCCATCCTCATTCAGGAGAGAATTGGAGAGAACTGTTGGAGAGAACTGCACAGGGATAAGTGAGTAAAAAGACTGGAAACAGTTGAAAATCAGTAACTTCTCGCGGACAAAACGGCCTAAGCCCCCATCCATTTCGAGTCAGCCCCGTTATGACCACTTCGATACCGCTGCATTTCTAAATTCACTTCGCCAACACTATCTGGTTTGGCGCCGTAATATATAAGATACCTCATTTTTGTTCGCTTGTCAATATTGCAGCCAGGTATGAAATAAGATATAATCAGTGCTGTATGTAAGCAACCTGGCAATATATGCAGGAGGAGATCATGGAAGAACTAAAACGACGCATACTCAGCGAAGCGATCGTGGGAGAAGGCGACATTATCCATGTGGATATGTTCCTCAACCACTGCATGGATATGGAATTGATGGAGCGCATGGGCGCCACCCTTGCCAAGCGATACCGCGGTCAGCACATTACAAAAGTACTGACAGCGGAAAGTTCCGGAATCGCCCTTGCCTGCTTTACCGCCCGGGCGCTGGGTGTGCCGGTGATCTACGCCAAAAAATTTCAAACCGGATACATCGATCCTGACGTTTACTCTGCGGACACCCACTCCTTTTCTCTGGACAAGTCCTACACCCTGCGGGTATCCAAGAAATATCTGACCGAAGAGGATCAGGTTCTGTTGGTCGACGACATCCTCTCTAACGGACAGACCATGCTCAGCCTTCTGGAGCTGATATCCAAAGCGGGTGGAGAAGTCGCCGGTGTGGGCGTTGCTATCGAAAAGTCCATGCGGGAGGGCGGCCGTGTCCTGCGTCGGATGGGAATCCGGGTCGAAGCCCTGGCCACTGTACAGGCCATTGAGCACGGTCAAATCATTCTAGCATAAGGAGACCCCCATGGAAAACACCACCAACGCACTTTTGCCTAACGCATTTGCACTTTTCAACGGCATTCATTCCAGCTCTTCCGGTCCAGACCACGGCGAGTCTGTACTCACGTTGGGACCAGACAGCCTGAATCCTTACGGCCTGCTTCATGGCGGTGCCTATTATACGATGGCTGACAGCGCCTGCGGAACCGCCTGCCGTACCGATGGAAGAAATTACGTCACCCTGCACGGGGGCCTGAATTTCATCCGTTCCGCCCGCAGCGGTACCGTGACCGCCCGGGCCGTGGTCCGGCACCGGGGCCGCAGTACCTGTCAGGCTGATGTTGAAATCACAGATGAAAGCGGAGCTCTGCTGGCTACCGGTGATTTCACCTTCTTCTGCATCGGGCAGCGCTGAGTTCTTTATGACAAGGCGTGCAAGGGACGGCTTCAAGGCCGTCCCTCTTTCTTATCCATCACCACATCCCGGTCCAGCCAGATCTGCCAGGCAATCATAGTCAGTACCGGCATTAGGATCATACCTGCCACACCAAAGGTCTGAAATCCCACATACATACTGACCAGCGACACTAGGGGCGGCAACCCGATGCGCTTCCCCAGCAAGCGTGGTTCCAGCGCCCCCCGAACCAGTGTGACCACTCCATAAAGAAGGAGCAGCCCCAGACCTAAGGGTGTCCTTCCTGCCAACAGAGAAACCAGACTCCAGGGCAGCAACACTACTCCGCTTCCGAAAATGGGCAGTGCATCCACCAGGGCAATCATCCCAGCCAGCAGCAGTGCCGGCTCCACCCGCAGCACCAAAAGGCCTACAGAGAGTTCTCCAAAGGTAAGGAGGATGAGAATTCCCTGGGCCCGCAGCCAACTGCCTGCCGCTCCGGACGCTGCCCGCCGCCAGCGTTTCATCCGTTCCTGCCACGCCGTCGGCAGCTGTTGGGCAGCCGCTTGCAGACCGGGGCGGCCTGCCATGAGGAAATAAGTCGCCAGGAAGGCAGTAAACAGAAACAGCCCTGCGGCCGGCAGCGCAGTCAGCAGTCCGCCCGCCCCTTCTGCCAGGGTCTCCCCTGCCCAGGACGGAAATGCCAGAATGCCCCGGACTGCTTCTTCCACCGCTTGTCTGGCCGGCTCCCTCAGTTCCGCAGGCAGCGCCACAAAAAGGCGATAAAGCCATACCTCCGCCTGTTCTGCCCAGCCATTCAACTCTGTCAACAGCCCCGGCAGCCGTCCCAGCAACCCCATCAGCTCATACCACAGCCTCCAGGCCAGCAATGCCGCAAGGCCTCCTGCCGCTCCCGCCGTAGCCAGCACACATAGGGCAGCCGCCCACCGGCGGGGCAACCGCAGGGACCGGATAAGCCAACCCACAACCGGTTCCAACAGCCATGCCAGCACCACGGCCACCAAAAAGGGCGCCAACCAGGGCAATACCCACCGTGCGCCCGCCCAAACCGCCGCCAAAACCAGTCCGATCCACAACAGGCGGATCACACGCCGCAGGTACCTGTCCTCCCTCATAAAGACGCCCTCCTTCCGAATTATGTATAATATGACGAAAATCTCGCCAAAAATCTGGAAGATATCGGCGCGTCAGAAAAACTTGGCCCTTGCAGCCAAGACTTTATTGTGCTAAAATGGGCTCCAATACAAGAACAAATGCTTTTCTGTCACGGACAAGAGGAGGTCCATAGAATGGGCAAGGCACCAGCCTATTTCATTGTAGAGGCCAGCGCGCTGCCTGAGGTGTTTCTGAAGGTGGCGGAAGCCAAGCGTCTGCTGGAAACCGGCGAGGCCGGAGCAGTCAATCAGGCCGTACGCCGGGTCGGGATCAGCCGTAGCGCCTTTTATAAGTATAAGGATGCGGTCCGGCCGTTCAACGATATGCTCCACGGACGAATCGTCACCTTTCAGATCGTACTGAAGGATGAGCCGGGCGTATTGTCCGCGGTCCTGAATATCTTTGCCATCACCGGCGGAAATATTCTAACCATCAACCAGGCCATCCCGGTCAGCGGCTGTGCGGCAGTAACCATTGGCGCCGAGACCTCCGGTCTTCAGATCTCCATGGAGGAGCTGCTGGAGCGGCTGCTGAAGGTGGAAGGCGTCCTGCGCAGCGAAGTAATATCAGGGTAATACCCTTTGGAGTAAGGAGGCATTGTAATGGTGAACGTAGCGATCCTGGGTTTCGGCGTGGTAGGCTCCGGTGTGGCGGAGGTCCTGGCCACCAACGGCCCTCACATTGATAAAAAGGTGGACGATCTGATTCGCCTGAAGTATATTCTGGACGTACGGGACTTCCCCGACAGTCCCTTTGCCGACAAGGTCATCCACGATTTCAGTATCATCGAGAACGACCCCGAGGTCAACATTGTGGTGGAGACCATCGGAGGCGCCAAGGTAGCCCTGGACTTCACCCGCCGGGCTCTGGCCGCCGGAAAGAGCGTTGTCACCTCCAACAAGGAGCTGGTGGCCGAGCACGGCTGTGAGCTGCTCAAGCTGGCCCAGGAGAAGGGCGTCAGCTATCTGTTTGAGGCCAGCGTAGGTGGCGGTATCCCCATTATCCGCCCCCTGAACCAGTGTCTGGCCGCCAATGAGATCGAGGAGATTGCCGGCATCCTCAACGGCACCACCAACTATATCCTGACCCGGATGATCCGGGCCGGTCTCAGCTTTGATGCCGCTTTGAAAGAAGCCCAGCAAAACGGCTACGCCGAACAGGATCCCACCGCCGACATCGAAGGTCACGACGCCTGTCGCAAGATCTGCATCCTCTCCTCCCTTTCTTTTGGCCGGCACGTCTATCCCAGCCAAGTGCCCACCGAGGGCATTACCGGCGTCACGCTGGCCGATGTGGCCTATGCCGACGCCTGCGGCAAGAAGATCAAACTGCTGGGCCGCGCCATCCGTCGCCCCGATGGAAAGGTGTGCGCCTTTGTGGCTCCCCACCTGGTAGATGTGGAGAATCCTCTGTCCGGCGTGGAGGATGTGTTCAACGCCATCGCCGTCAAGGGCAACGCCATCGGCGATGTCATGTTCTACGGCCGGGGCGCCGGTAAGCTTCCCACTGCCTCCGCCGTGGTGGCCGACGTCATTGATGCCGCCCGCCATAAGGACGCCAAGAAACGGATGGTATGGGCCGAGGGCGGCGACGATGTGGCCGTTCCCCCCACCGACCTGGAAAGCGTTTGGTATGTCCGGGTGGAGGGCACGCTGGAGGCCGTGAAGGCTGCCTTCCCCGACTGTGCTCTGCTGCCCCGTGCCGGAGCACCGGAAAATGAATTTGCTTTCCTGACACCGTCCATGACCCGTTCCGCACTGGACAGCCAGCTGGCGGGGCTCAAGCCCTGCTCTGTGTTCCGTGTGCTGGACTGAGCGCATAGGATATCGTAAGAGATTTCACCTGATTTAGGGGGTACAAACGCCAATGGGACTCATTGTACAAAAATTCGGCGGCAGCTCCGTGGCTGATGCAGACCGCATCCGCAACGTGGCCCGCATCATCACCGAGACCTACCGCCGGGGCCACAGTGTTGTGGCCGTGCTTTCCGCCCAGGGGGACACCACCGACGACCTGATCGCCAAGGCCGCCGAGATCAACCCCAACGGCTCCAAGCGAGAGATGGATATGCTTCTCTCTACCGGCGAACAGATCTCCTGCTCTCTGTGCGCCATGGCCATCGAGGCCATGGGCTATCCTGTCATCTCTCTGACGGGCTGGCAGGCCGGATTCCGCACCAACTCCGTCTACGGAGACGCCCGCATCAAGCGGCTGGACACCGAGCGTGTATTGGCTGAGCTGGATAAGAAGGCCATCGTCATCGTCACCGGCTTCCAGGGTCTGAACAAGTACGACGACATCACCACGCTGGGCCGGGGCGGTTCCGACACCTCCGCCGTGGCCCTGGCTGCTGCCCTCCGCGCTGATCTGTGCCAGATCTACACCGATGTGGACGGCGTGTTCACCGCCGATCCCCGCCATGTGGCCGGCGCCTTCCAGCTGGAAGAGATCACCTATGATGAAATGCTGGAACTGGCTACTCTGGGCGCTCAGGTCCTGCACAATCGCTCGGTGGAAATGGCCAAACGCTACAGCGTCAATCTGGAGGTTCTCTCCAGCTTCTCCGGCAAGCCCGGCACCAAAGTCAAGGAGGTTGCAAAAACCATGGAAAAAATGCACGTCAGCGGGGTGGCCTGCGACAAGAACGTGGCCCGTCTGGCCGTTGTGGGGCTGGCCGACCAGCCCGGTATCGCCTTTAAGATCTTCTCTCTGCTGGCAAAAGAGAAGGTGAACGTGGATATTATCCTTCAGTCCATCGGCCGCAACAACACCAAGGACATCAGCTTTACCGTGGGCAAGCAGGATATGGATCGCTCCAAGGAGATTCTGGAGGCCCACAAGGGTGCGCTGGGCTTTGACCATATCGACGTCAATGATTCCATTGCCAAGGTCTCCATTGTGGGCGCCGGTATGATCCATAACCCCGGCGTGGCCGCCAAGATGTTCGAGGCTCTGTATAACGCCGGGATCAATATCAATATGATCTCCACCAGCGAGATCAAGGTATCCGTCCTGGTGGATCTGCCTGAGGCGGATCGGGCCGTGCAGGTCATCCACGACCGTTTCTTCCATGAGTTTGGCGGTAACTGATCGTTCATACAATAAAAAATGCTGGCCCGCGCATTTGCGCGGGCCAGCATTTTTTATTGCAATACGGATATTTTTTTGTGATAGACCACCCGATAGAGCAGCAGCGCCACTCCGCAGGAAATCACCTCTGCCACCAAAAAGGCCAGCCATATCAGATCCGTGTATAGCCAGCCGAAGGCCAGCGCCGCCGGAAAGAGCAAAATCACCTGCCGCAGCAAAGAAATCAGCAGACTGGCGTTGGCAGATCCCAGGGCCTGCAGCGCAGAACACAGGATAATGGAAATGCCGGCAAACAGGAAGGAGAGCGCAACCATACGAAGGGCCACCGCACCAGCCGCCAGCAGCTCACCGTCGGCGTCAAACAGAGTCATCAGCGGTCCAGCCAGGAAAATCAGGAACAAGGTCCCCACACCCATAATGATTACCGTCAGCACCATAGCAAAGCGCACCGTGCCGGTGATGCGCTCCTTGCTCTTGGCGCCGTAGTTAAAACTGACGATGGGCACCAAGGCATTGTTCATGCCGTACAGCGGCATAAAGATAAAGGACTGGATCTTGTAATAAGCACCCAGGATAAAGACGCCAAAGGGAGTAAACAGGCGCAGGATCAGGTTCATGCCAACGTTCATAACGCTGGACAGCGACTGCATGACAATGGCAGGAAAGCCCACCTTGAACATAATACGAATGATCTCCCCGTTGGGCCGGAAGCCCCGGAAAGAGAGTTTCACCACCTTGCTGCGCCGCACCATCCAGAAGCTGGCCACCAGGCCCACAATTTGACCCAGAACGGTAGCCAAAGCGGCCCCCGCAACCTCCAGCCGCGGGAAGGGGCCGATGCCGAATATGAACAGCGGGTCCAGAATCAGGTTGACCACCGCCCCGATACCCTGAATAATCATGGGCCCCACGGTATCTCCTGTGGCCTGCAGGGTACGTTCGCCGGCAAATTGCATACACACACCGATGGAGAGGCCGGTGACAATGGAGAGGTACTGCACTCCATATTCAATCTGTTGAGGCACATCTGAGAACAGGCACAGGAAAGGCCGGGCAAAACCAACTCCCAGGATCAGAAAGACCAGCCAGCAGACAAAGTAGACAAAATAGCCGTTGGCCGCCACCTGATCGGCCTCCGCCTGCCGCCGCTCCCCCAGTCTGCGTGCCAGCAGCGCGTTGAAGCCCACACCTACGCCTACACATACCGAGATCATCAGTGTCTGCACCGGATATACCAGCGCCAGCGCTTCAAAACCGTCTCGGCTCAGGTTGGCCACAAAAAGGCTGTCCACCAGATTATACAGGGCCTGGATCAGCATGGACAGCATCATGGGCCAGGACATATTGATCAGCAACCGGCGTACCGGCATCACCGCCATCTTGTTCTCTTCCACCCAAATTCCTCCAATGATTCTCTTTCTGTAAAAATCGGGGCGTGCTGACGCACGCCCCGATCTATTCTCCTCCAGCGGCGTGGCAGCCCGCTGGATACTTATAAAGTTTTGATATACCGCAAATCATTGCACACCATATCATGAGGAAAGGGCACCTTTTGAATGGTGCCGTCCCATGCAAAGCCGTGCCGCTCATAGAACCGGCGGGCCCCTTCATTCTCCTTCAGAACAAACAGCGTACAGCCTGGATAGCTCGCCTCTTTCAGGCGACGAGCCGCCTCCTCCAGAAGCAATCCTCCATACCCGCAACCGGTTCTGGCAGGCTCAACGTAAAGGGAAATCACCTCACCCCATCCGCTGTAGTTGGAGGAATCAATTACCAATCCTTCGCTTTGGCGGGGACTGGGGCCGCTGCGGACGGGGCCGTAATTACAACACCCTACAGGAATATCATTTTCGTAAAGCAAAAGCCCTTTGCATCTCTTGGTGGCGTAGTCTTCCCGGAAAAACGGAATCCAATGCTCCTCCGTGATGACCTCGCTCAGGTAGTCCTCCGGCACAAAGCCCGGATAGGCCGCCCTCCAGCCTCTGCAATGGATGGCACTCATGGCGGCAAAATGCACTTCTGAGCAGGCATCTACAAATCGCAGGGGATCAGACATGGACCTCTTCCCCTGCCATCTCGGGCTCCTGCTGAGCCGCCTGCCGGGCCAGAGCCCGGGCGTTGGCCAGCATCAGCTTGATGCGGTTCTCCTGGTTGATCTTGGTGGCACCTGGGTCGTAGTCAATGGCCACAATGTTGGAGTTGGGATAGTCGTCCTTCAGCTTGCGGATCATGCCCTTACCCACGATGTGGTTGGGCAAGCAGCCGAAAGGCTGGGTGCAAACGATGTTGGGGGTGCCGGAGTGGATGAGCTCCAGCATCTCGGCGGTAAGCAGCCACCCCTCCCCCATCTTGTTGCCCTCGCCCAGATAGCCCTTGATGAGCCGGCGCAGATCCTGGAAGGTACCGGGGGCACGGAAGCCGCCTCGCTTCATGGCATCAATCATGGCCCGCTGGCACTTCTCAATGTAGTGGCGCAGGGCGGCGCAGGCGGCCTTTTTGGCCAGCTTCCCGCCGTAGATATCCACGTCCACTTCCCGGTTATAAATCTTGAAGATGATAAAGTCGGTGAGGCCGGGCACCACCGGCTCCGCCCCCTCGGAGAGGAGGAACTGCTCCAGATTGTTGTTGCCCAGGGGGGAGTATTTGATGTAGATCTCCCCCACCACGCCTACCCGGACCTTGGGCTCGCCCTGTACCGGGATGGCCTTGAAGGCGGCCACGATGTGGTCGAAGTTCTCCACCATGCTCTTGAAGGACAGGCCCTTGCCCTTTTCCATCTCCTCCAGCAGGTGGTTCTCCACCTCCTCGATGGTGCGCTCGGTTTGGCCCTCCTCCACCTCGTAGGGGCGGACCTGGTTGGCCGACTGGACGATGATATCGCCATACATCAGGCCGAAGATGGCCTTGCGGATGATGTCCAGATTGAGCTTGAAGCCGGGGTTGTGCTCCAGGCCGGACAGGTTCAGGGAGATGACGGGGATATACTCCAGCCCCGCCTTCACCAGAGCCTTGCGCAGCAGGTGGATGTAGTTGGAGGCCCGGCAGCCGCCGCCGGTCTGGGTGATGAGCAGGGCCACCTTGTGGGGGTCGTACTTGCCGCTCTTCACTGCGTCAATGAGCTGGCCGATGACCAGCAGGGCGGGGTAGCAGGTGTCGTTGTGGACGTACTTGAGCCCCTCGTCCACGATGTTGCGGTGGTTGGTGGTGAGCATCTCCAGCTTATAGCCCTCCCGCTCGATAATCCGGGCGATCAGGCCGAAGTGAACGGGCAGCATGGTGGGAAAGAGGATGGTATACTCCTCCTTCATCTCCTTGGTGAACAGCAGCCGCCCCGTCTTGTCATAAATCAGTTCTGCCATAGTAACGAAGGTTCCTTTCTCAGTCCTGGTGCTTTCGGGCGTCCATAGCCGCCATCAGAGAACGGACCCGGATGGTAACGGCGCCCAGATTGCTGATGTCGTCGATCTTCAGCTGGGTGTACAGCTTACCGCCGCTCTCCAGAATGTCGCGCATCTCATCGGTGGTAATGGCATCAGTACCGCAGCCGAAGCTGACCAGCTGTACCACCTGCATATCAGGCTGGGTGCACACATAGCGGGCGGCATTGTACATCCGGGACTGGAAGGTCCACTGATTGAGCACCTTTCGGGGCGCGTAACCCTCCAGATAGCTGAGGGCGTCCTCGGTAACCAGCACAAACCCGAAAGAGGTAATCAGATCATTGATCCCGTGGTTGATCTCCGGGTCAATGTGGTAGGGCCGGCCGCAGGCCACAATGATGGGCATATCATGGGCCCTTGCATACTCAATGTATCGCTTGCCCGTCTCCCGCACATCGTGGATGTAGGTGTCATAGGCCGTGTAGGCCGCCTTGGCAGCCGCCTCAGTCTCCCGCTTGGGGATGTTGAACTCCTGCTCCATGATCACGGCAATGCGTTTGGTAAAGTCCTTATGGCGCCACAAGCCCACATAGGGATTGAGGAACCTGGTCTGTTTGAGCATGGGCACGTTGGCAGCCAGCAGCTCAGGGTAATAGGCCACCACCGGGCAGTTATAGTGGTTGTCACCGATACCCTCGTCGTTGTTGTAGGACATACAGGGGTACCAGATGGCGTCCACCCCCTCCTCCACCAGGGCCTCCACATGACCGTGGAGCAGCTTGGCGGGATAGCACACCGTATCGGAGGGAATGGTGTGCTGACCCTTCAGATAGAGCTTGCGGGAGGACTCAGGGGACAGCACAACCTCAAAGTTGAGGCGGGTAAAGAACTCAAACCAGAAGGGCAGGTTCTCGTACATATTCAGGCCAAAGGGGATGCCCATACGGCCCCGGACGCCGTTGCCGGCGCCCTTGCCGTGAAGGGCCCGCAGCCGCTTGTACTTATAGTGCATCAGGTCGGGGTTCTCGGTGCGCTCCTTGCCCAGAGGCCGGGAGCACCGGTTGCCCGAGATGAACCGCCGACCGCCGTCAAAGGTGTTGACGGTCAAAGAGCAGTGGTTGGTGCACAGGTTGCAGGTCACCGGCTTGGCTGTGTGGGAGAAGGTCTTCAGATCCTCCGCCGTCAGGATGGAACTCTTGTCCAGATGGAGATCCCGGGCAGCCAGTGCCGCGCCGAAAGCGCCCATGATGCCGGCGATGGTGGGCCGGGTCACATTGCGGCCCAGCTCCAGCTCAAAGGCACGCAGCACCGCGTCGTTATGGAAGGTACCGCCCTGTACCACGATGTGCTTGCCCAGGTCGTCGGCATTGGCGGCGCGGATAACCTTATACACGGCATTTTTCACGATGGAGATGGACAGGCCGGCGGAGATGTCCTCCACGCTGGCACCGTCCTTCTGGGCCTGCTTCACCGAGGAGTTCATGAACACGGTGCAGCGGGAGCCCAGGTTCACCGGGTGCTGGGCCAGCAGCCCCAGCTTGGAAAAGTCGGCGATGTTGTAGCCCAGCGCCTTGGCAAAGGTCTCGATAAAAGAGCCGCAACCGGAGGAGCAGGCCTCGTTGAGCATAATGGAATCGACAGCGCCGTTGCGGATCTTGAAGCACTTCATATCCTGGCCGCCGATATCGATGATGAAATCCACGTCGGGGTTGAAGTGACGGGCGGCATTGTAGTGGGCCACCGTCTCCACCAGACCGGCATCGCAGGAGAAGGCGTTCTTGATCAGATCCTCACCGTAGCCGGTGACAGCCGCACCCTTAATGACAATGCGGTCACCACACAGGTTGTAAAGCTCCTTCAGCTGGTCCAGCACAATGGCCACCGGGTTGCCCAGGTTGGAGTGGTAGTAGGTGTACAGCAGACCGCCATCGGCAGTGATCAGCACCATCTTGGTGGTGGTAGAGCCGGCGTCAATGCCCAGCCAGGCATCGCCGGAATAGGTGTTGATGTCCACCTCCGGGGGATGCATGGCATTGTGGCGGGCCAGGAAGGCATCATACTCAGCCTGGTTCTGGAACAGAGGCGGCATGGTATCCACCAGACCCACATTATCCACGCTCTTCTCCAGCCGGTCCAGCATCTCGTCAAAGGAGCACTCGGCAAAATCGGTGGCGCACAGGGCCGCGCCGATGCCGGCAAAGCAATCGCCGTCCTCCGGGAAAATGGCGTGGGCCTCGTCCAGCTTCAGGGTCTCCACAAAGCGCTGACGCAGGCCCTGCAGGAAGTGGAGGGGGCCGCCCAGAAAGACGATCTTACCCTTGAGCTCACGGCCCTGGGTCAGACCGGCCACCGTCTGGTCCACCACCGCCTGGAAGATAGAGGCCGCTACGTCCTCTTTCCGTCCGCCCTGGTTTAGGATAGGCTGGATGTCACTCTTGGCAAACACGCCGCAGCGGGAGGCAATGGGATAGATCTTCTCATGTTTGAGAGAGAGTTGATCCAACTCGTTTACCGTGACGTTCATCAGAGTGGCCATCTGATCGATAAAAGCACCGGTACCGCCGGCACAGGAGCCGTTCATCCGCTCCTCCAGTGCACCGCCAAAGAAGATGATCTTGGCGTCCTCGCCGCCCAGCTCGATGACGGCATCCGTATCCGGTATGTAGGTGTTGACAGCGGCAGCGGTGGCGTACACCTCCTGCACGAAGTCGATGTCCGCCGCTTTGGCCACGCCCAGACCGGCGGAGCCGGTGATGGCAATACGCACCTGCTGGCCCCGCAGCTTTTCTTCGATGGAACGCAGAGTCTCCGCTGCCCGCTCTCTGGCCTTGGAGTAGTGCCGTTCATAAGAGCGGAAGAGCAGCTTGTTCTCCTCGTCCAACACCACCACTTTTACCGTGGTGGAACCAATGTCAATTCCAATCCGCAGACTCATAGATTCACCTGGTATCCTTATTATAAAGAATTTCGTATCCATCATAATATAACAAAAAAAATTTTTTTACAAGACCAAACCTCGAAAATACAGGATGTTCCGTATCCGGAAAGAATTGTGCCTAAAAATCCGACTTCTATCCTAGGCCGCTGACGCATTTTTACCAACGCCTTCTGACCGCAGCATCTATGTTGACAAGCAATATTATACGTCATATAATATTATTAGAATGAAAGGAGGCCTTGGATATGACCTTTCCTTTGGGCGCTCCTCTGCTGGATGCCTGTGTACTGGCGGTTCTGGATGAGGGGGACACTTATGGCTACCGTCTGACCCAGCGCATGAAAGAACAGGTGGAGCTATCGGAATCCACCCTATACCCCGTCCTCAGGCGGCTGCAGCAGAGCGGCTGCCTCACCGTCTACGACAAGCCCTTTCAGGGCCGCAACCGGCGCTATTACGCCATCACACCGGCCGGTCGGGCGCTGTTGTCCGGTTATCGAGAGGAATGGGTACGCTACCGCAGCCAGATCGAGGCGCTTCTGCTGGGGGAAAAGGAGGAGAACCATGAATAAGGCAGAATTTTTAAAAGAACTGCATGACATTCTGGCGGGCAAGCTGCCGCCGGAGGAACTGGACGATGTGCTCTCCTACTATGAGGCCTATTTTGCCGATTCTGAAGAGGATGAGGAGACCGTTGCTGAGCGTCTGGGCTCCCCCGCCTCGGTGGCGGAGCAAGTGCTGAAGGATCGGAATGAGCCGACCGCAGAGGTGCCTGCGCCCCAACCTGGCAAGCAAAAAAATCGGGCTTTCTTACCAATCATAGTGTTCTGCGGAGCTGTCGTTCTGGCCCTTCTCCTCTATTTTCTCCTGGTCCGGCCCGATCCCTCCGACTCTGTCCTCCTTCCCGGCCAAACGGCGGACGCCGTCCAAACCCCTGACATTCAGGGCGATTGGGAGGGCGAAGTGGACCCCTTCACAAAACTGGACATTTCAATAGGCCTGGGCAACGTTCAGGTGGAGGAAGGCGACCAGTGGCACCTTCGTCTGATCAACCGTGGGTGGGACAGCCGCTACGACACCACGCAGAAATTGAAGTACAGCCAGAACGGCGATACCCTCTCTGTCTGGAGCGTCTCGGACAACATCGCCTCCGGCGAAAGTTCTCCTGATGTGCGGATCCTGATCACTGTCCCAAAGGGCACAGCATTGGAGCAGGCGGATCTAGGCATCGGCGTGGGCGATGTGGACTGGGATGGCTGCACCGTCAGCGGCAAGCTGAGCGTCGAAAGCGGCGTAGGCGATCTGGATGTGTCGGCTCCATTGGGGACGGCCGACCTCTCCACCGGCGTAGGCGATGTAACTTTGAAGGTCACAGGCAGTCAGTCCGACTACGCCTGGCAGCTGAGCACAGGCACCGGCGACATCCGCTTGAATGGGGAGACAGCGGCTCCCTTCACCTTTACCGCCACGGGCGGCAATGGGGACCGGTCTCTCTCCCTGACCAGCGGCACAGGAGATGTCAGTCTGGAATTTCAATGAGTCTTTCTGTTGAGATCATATTTGACTTTTCTAGCAGAGAATCGGGATTTGCAGAGGTAAATAAAATGATTCATCTGGAAAAAATAAACGGTGAAAATATCTGGGACATTTTAAAGTTAAATGTCTCAGATATTCAGAAAAGTTTTGTTGCCAGCAATGATATCAGCATGATCGAAGCGTATATCGCTATTACATCCAATGGATATGCTTTCCCGTTTGGAATTTTTGAAGGTAATAATCCCGTCGGCTTTGTGATGATCGGTTATGATAAAGATGATTACTGGAAAGATGCGCCTGCCATAGCAGATGGGAATTATAACCTGTGGAGATTGATGATTGATAAGAACCATCAAAACAGGGGATACGGGAAACAGGCGCTAGAACTTGCGCTAAGTTTTATCCGAACATTTCCCTGCGGTAAAGCTGATTACTGCTGGCTGTCATATGAGCCAGAAAATGTGGTAGCCAAAGCGCTGTATGCCTCTTTTGGATTTATAGAGACCGGAGAAAAAGACGGAGAGGAACAGATTGCCGTATTAAAACTTTAAGACAATCTCCAGTTTGTCCAATGCTCTGATAGCTTCCCAATAAGCAAAAAACTGCCTGCCGCAGGACTGCGGCAGGCAGTTTTTGACGTTATCTCCGATACGTACGGGTGATCCCGGCCAGCTTTCCAGATACCGTTGGATTAAGGGCATCGGCGCGCACCCGCCAGGACCAGTTCTGATCTCCCAAAGTGCCGGGGGCGTTGACCCGGGCGTCCCCACCCAGGCCCAGCAGGTCCTGGAAAGGAGCGATGGCCAGCCGGCACGGAGACATCCAGGCCCCGCACACAGCACCCCAGCCGAAGCCCTCATCCTCCCGCAGCCGCAGGTAGTCGAAGGCGTACTGCCGCTCGTCCGGGTTAGCCTCGGTAAAGAGCCACTGGACAAAGGTGGGAGTGTCGTGGGTGCCGGTATACATCACCGCGTCCCGGGGGCAGTTGTGGGGCAGATATGCGCTCTCCCCCACCGGGTCGAAGGCATAGACCAGCACCTTCATGCCAGGCAGGCCGCTCTGGGCGATGTAGGCCAGGGCGTCGGCGTCCAGGTCCCCCAGATCCTCAGCGATGAGGGCCAGGCCGGGTACGTTTTTCAGCACGTCCAACAGGTCGTTGCCCGGCCCCTTCTCCCAGTGGCCCTCCCGGGCATCCTTGGCTCCCACGGGGATGGACCAGTAAGTATGGAAGGCCCGGAAATGGTCGATACGTACCACGTCGTACAACCGGGCCATATGGGCGCCCCGGCGTTTCCACCAGGCAAAATCGGTCTTTTTGTGATAATCCCAGTCGTACAGAGGGTTGCCCCAATGCTGGCCCTTGTCAGAGAAGGCATCCGGCGGCACACCGGCCACGCCGGAGGGGCGCATATCCTTTTTCAGCTGGAAAAGTTCCGGATTGCCCCATACCTCGGCGCTGTCGGGAGAGACATAGATGGGCAGATCCCCGATGATGGAAACACCCTTGGAGTTGGCATAGGTCTTAACCGCCTTCCACTGGCGGAAGAACAGATATTGCAGGAAAACCTGGAAGGCGCACGCCTCCGCCAGTTCCACCCGGTACTGCTCCATGGCCTTGGGTTGACGCAGTCGAACTTCGTCAGGCCAGTCAGCCAGTTCCTTGCCGCCGAAGTGCTCCCTCAGCGCCAAAAAGAGGGCGTAATCGGGCAGCCAGTCCCCCTCCTGTTCTTCAAATTCCTTGAGCTGAGCGGCATACTTTGCACGTCCCCGCTCAAACGCCTTCCGCAGCAGAGGCAGCCGCGTCTCGTGAAGCCAGGCATAATCCACCCGGTCCGGATTGTCCCGGCAGGCAGACCGCAGTTCATCCTGGGTCAGCAGTCCCTCCTCCGCCAGCTCATCCAGATCCAGAAACAGGGGGTTTCCGGCAAAGGACGAGGGGGACATATAGGGGGAATTACCCCCGCCCGGCGGTACCAGAGGCAGGATCTGCCAGAATTTCTGACCTCCAGCCGCCAAAAAGTCGATAAACTGCCGGGCCGGCTTGCCCAGCGTGCCGATGCCGTAAGGCCCCGGCAGGGAGAATACGGGAAGCAGGATCCCGCTGGCTCTTGCTTGCATAAACAGGCCTCCACTTCATTGATTACGGACGTTCCTATTATATTACATCCCCGAAAAAGCCGCAACCCTTGAAAGCCGCTGCTTTCAAGGGTTGCCCTCTGATCAGGTACCGGCCTCTATGGCCGTTTTAATGGTGTCCAGCACCTGGTCGGAATCCTCACACATAACCATCAGCACTGTGCCGTCCTCCAGGGTTTCCAGCCTGGCTTTTTCCGCGATGGCATACTGATCGGCCAGGTAGGTCTGGAAATTGCTCTTCTGTCGGTCAATAAAGGCCTGCAATCCGTCCACCACCACGGCCTCCCGGCCCTCGGCGGGCAGAATGGCCGAAATGCCATAGGCCTTGACATTGACGGGAGAGATGGCAATGGCATAGGCCTGCATATCCCCCTCCGTCACACCAATCAGGCCAAAGATGGCGGGAGCCAGATCCGCCTCTTCCGAGGTTATGGCAGGCACCGCCTCGTTCATTTCCGCATCCCTGGCGTTTTCAATGGCGGATTGATAGAGCACAGTCCTTTCCTCCGCCGTCAGGTCTTTTTTCTCCTCCTGTTTGTCTCCGCAGCCCGCCATGACGAGCATCAGAAGCGCCAGAGGGATCATCAGTTGTTTTCGCATGGTTCCTTCTCCTTTTCTGCTTCCTGTCTGTGCAGGGTCAGACTTTTACCGGCCTGATCCACCACCAGGGTATCTCCCCGGCCAACCTTGCCGCCCAGCAGCAGTTCGGCTGCCGGGTCCTCTATTTGGGTACGGATGGCCCGGCGAAGAGGCCGTGCCCCATAGTCAGGGTCGAATCCCAGCCTGGCCAGCACCTCCAGCGCCCCGTCAGTCCAGGTGAGCGTCACCCCAAGGGCTTTGAGCCGCTCCCCCACCTGGGACAGCAGGCGGCAGGCAATGGCTTTGATTTCGCTGCGGCCCAGCTGGGTAAAGACGATGGTCTCGTCCAGACGGTTGAGAAATTCCGGTCGAAATACCTTTTTCAAATCCTCCAGCACTGCACTGCGCAATTCCTCCGGGGTGCGGGTCTCACCGTCCCGGTGCTCGGCAGCGGAAAAGCCCAGTTTGCTGCCCTTTGCGGTAATCTTGGCCGCACCTACGTTGGAGGTAAGCACCACCACCGCGTTGCGGAAGTCGGCTTTGCGGCCCTGGGAGTCGGTGACCACACCGTCCTCCATGATCTGGAGCAGAATGCCCCACACGTCAGGGTGAGCCTTCTCGATCTCATCAAAGAGCACCACACAGTAAGGCCGCCGCCGCACCTTCTCGGTGAGCTGTCCTCCCTCCTCATGGCCTACATAGCCCGGCGGGGAGCCGATGAGCCGGGAGATGGCGTGCTTTTCCATATACTCCGACATATCAAATCGAAACAGGGCTTCCTCGCTGCCGAAGAGGGCCCCCGCCAGGGCACGGCTCAGTTCCGTCTTACCCACGCCGGTGGGACCCAGGAACAGGAAGCAGCCAGTGGGCCGCTCCGGCTCCTTCAAGCCCACCCGGCCCCGGCGCACCGCCCGGGCCACCGCCTTGACGGCCTCCTCCTGTCCCACCACCCGGCGGTGGAGGTCCTCCTCCAGCTTGAGCAGGCGATCGCTCTCGGCCTGGGTCAGGGTGGTGACCGGGATGCCGGTCCACCCCGATACCACCGCCGCTACATCCTCGGCGGTCACGGCGCCGGTATTCTGGCCTGCCCGCCACAGGGCCTTCTGCTGGTCCAGCTCCCGGCGGAAATCCTCCTCCGCATCCCGGAGCATGGCGGCCTTCTCAAAGTCCTGGCTGCGGATGGCCTCCTCCTTTTCCCCTCTGGCCCGGGCCACCTTGCTCTCCAGTTCCCGCAGATCGGGAGGGGCCGCCAGCCGGTCCAGCCGCACCCGGGCCGCCGCCTCATCCATGAGATCGATGGCCTTGTCAGGCAGGCGGCGATCCCCGATATATCGGCTGGACAGGGCCACAGCAGCGGTGATCGCCCCATCGCTGATGGTGATGCGGTGGTGGGCCTCATACCGATCCCGCAGGCCAAAGAGGATGGCCTCCGCCGTCTTCTGATCGGGCTCTCCCACCAGTACCGGCTGAAACCGCCGCTCCAGGGCCGCATCTTTTTCAATATATTTGCGGTACTCCTCGGTGGTTGTGGCGCCGATGACCTGGATCTCTCCCCGGCCCAGAGCTGGTTTTATGATATTGGCCGCGTCGATGGCCCCCTCGGCGGAGCCTGCCCCTACAATATTATGGAGCTCGTCAATGAAGAGGATTACATCCCCCACCCGTCGAACCTCGGACATGACGTTTTTGACCCGTTCCTCAAACTCGCCCCGGTACTTGGTCCCCGCCACCATGGCAGACAGGTCCAGAGAGATGAGCCGCTTGCGCTGCAGCTCCTCCGGTACCTCTCCGGCCACCATCATTCGGGCCAGGCCTTCGGCCACCGCCGTCTTGCCCACGCCAGGTTCTCCGATGAGGGCAGGGTTGTTCTTCTGCCGCCGGGACAGGATCTGGATCACCCGCCGGATCTCCTTGTCCCGCCCCACCACCGGGTCCAGCTGACCGCCAGCCGCCAACCGGGTCAGGTCCCGTGCAAACTGCTCCAGCACCTTGGACTCGCCGGGATAATCCCGCTCGGTACGGGGCTTGCCGCTGCCCCGAAAGGAGGGAGGCGGCGGCGCCTCCCCTCCCATGGCGGCGGACAGGTCGCCCCGCAGACGGCGGGGCTCCACCCCAGCGGCGTCCAGCACCCGGACCGCCACGCCGTCCCCCTCACGGAGGATACCCAGCAGCAAGTGCTCCGTGCCCACATACTGGTGGCCCAGACGCACCGCCTCGGTGAGGGAGAGTTCAATGATCTTCTTGCACCGTGGGGTCAGTCCCTGGGAGGGGGCAGCGCCCGGCGTACCCACCCCCACCAGCTGGGCCACGGTCTTTTTCAGCTTCTCCGGCTCCAGGCCGGCGGCCAAAAGCACCTTGGAGGCCACGCCACGGCCCTCCCCAGCCAGCCCCAGCAGCAGGTGCTCGCTGCCCACATAGCCATGGCCCAGCTCCGCCGCGCTCTCCTGAGCCAGCCGAAGCGCGGCCTGGGCCCGCTGGGTAAACCGGGTCTCATTCATGCCGGCGCTTCGCCATCCCTTCCTCCAGGGGAAGAGCCTGCGTTTTTTCTTGACGGGCTTCATACCTTGTGCCACGCCCCTTTTCCTTTGTTCTATGCGGATGGGCCCCGCTGCACGGAGCCCCGTTCAGCTCAGGGGTCAGATCCCCTGCCGCTTCCATGCGGAACCTCGATGTTCTGTCCATCGGATCTCTCCCTTCCGGCTGCGCATCGCAGTTATCATTTTTCCCGCCAGAAAAAAATATACCCATGGTACACACATTTTAGCATTGCAATTTTGAAAAGTTATGGTACAATATCGTTAGCTTTGAAGTTTGGAGGTGTATCCAATGGCCTATGTCATCAGCGACGCTTGCGTGAGCTGTGGCGCTTGCGAGGGCGCTTGTCCCGTCGGTGCTATCGCTCAGGGCGATGACCACTACGTGATCGACGCCGGTTCCTGCATCGATTGCGGTACTTGTGCCGACACCTGCCCCACGGGTGCTATTTCCCAGGGCTAATTGACGCACTACGTAAGAAAACAGCGGCATACCACTGGTATGCCGCTGTTTTTACTTCCATACCAAATCCACATTGGGGCCGGTAAGGCCCTCTCCCGCAGAAAGAGAGGATATTATGCAGCTTAAGGGCAAAAGCCTGCTTCTGGTGGGCCTCACGCTGTTCTCCATGTTTTTCGGAGCAGGCAATCTGATCTTCCCGCCCGGCATTGCCGCCCAGGCCGGAACCGCCACTTGGCCCGCATTTCTGGGCCTGGCCATCAGCGCTGTTGGCCTGCCGGTGCTGGGCGTAGTGGCAGTGGCCCGCGCCGGTGGTCTGGATACCCTGTGCAGTCGGGTCCATCCTCTCTTTTCCAAGGCCTTTACCATCGCCGCCTATCTGGCTATCGGTCCCTGCCTGGCCATTCCCCGTACCGCCACCACCTCCTTTGAGATGGCGGTGCCCCCATTTGCCGGACCGGATGCTCCTCTGTCCCTCTTCCGGCTGATCTACTCTCTGGTGTTCTTTGCCGCCGCTCTGGTCATTGCCCTGCGGCCGGAAAAGCTCACCGACCGGCTGGGCAAGATCCTCTGCCCCATCCTGGTGCTCCTCATCGTGGTCACCTTTGCCGGCTGCCTGGTCAATCCCCTGTCCGGCTATGGAGCCGCCTCCGGCGACTATGTGACTCACCCGGTGATCAAGGGTTTCCTGGAGGGCTACCAGACCATGGACACCATTGCCGCGCTGGCCTTTGGTATTGTGATCGCGGTGAATATCCAGGCCAGAGGAGTCAGGGAGGACAAAGCTGTGGTCAAGGGCACCATCCGCTCCGGCTTCATTGCCGGGGCCATGCTGCTGGTGGTCTATGCCATGCTGGCGCACATCGGCGCGCTGTCCGGCGGCGCAGTCCCCAACCCCACCGACGGTGCTGCCGCTCTCACCAATGTGGTAGGTCTGCTGTTCGGTCCTCTGGGTAACGCCCTGCTGGCCGCCATCTTCATCATCGCCTGCTTCAATGTGTGCGTCGGTCTGATCAGCTCCTGCGGCGAGTTCTTCCACAAGCTCTTCCCCCGTCTCAGCTACCGGGGCTGGGCAATTCTGTTCGCCGTGGTCAGCATGGTGATCTCCAATGCCGGTCTGGCCCAGATCATTTCCGTTTCTGCCCCTGTGCTGGGGGTGCTCTACCCTATGGCTATCGTGCTCATTGCCCTATCCTCCTTCCAGCGCTGGCTGGAAGGAGAGCGGCTGGTCTATCCGGTGGCCATTCTGTTTACCGGCGTGGCCAGCCTGCTCTATGCCCTCCAGGGCATTGGCCTCCCCCTCTCCTTCCTGACCTATGTGCCTCTGGCTTCCATGGGGCTGGGCTGGGTGCTTCCCGCCGTTGTGGGCATCCTGCTTGGTCTGCTCCTGTCCCCTAAAAAGCAGTAACCTTTCCCAAACGGGATACCGCCAACGCGGTATCCCGTTGGTTTTTGCTTGCCTTTTCCCACGCATACGGGTATCATATTGTCTATTGAATCCCTATTCTGTTTGGTGATGCTTTTTGAGACGAGTTTTCCGCATTCTGCGGCGCACGATATTGATCCTTCTTCTGGTGGGAGCAATCCTCCTGCTGGGCTTTTTCTTCCTGCGCTGGCGCGGGCTGATCCTGTACTCCCACGAATCCAACCCGGACCAGTGGGAGGTATTCGGTGTGGACGTATCCTCCTATCAGGGGACGGTGGACTGGCACGCCCTGGCCAGCCAGGGGGTAGATTTTGCCTTTATCAAGGCTACGGAAGGTTCCCTCCTTCAGGACAAGCAGTTTGCCTCCAACTGGAACGGCTCCCTGGAAGCCGGAGTCCGGCCCGGCGCCTACCACTTCCTCAGCTATGACAGCCCCGGGGAGACCCAGGCTGACAACTTTATTTCCATGGTCCCGGTCACCGATGGGGCATTGCCTCCGGTGGTGGATATTGAATTTTACGGCGAATACCTGGAGAATCCGCCGGAGAAAGCCCAGGTCCAGAGCATTCTGGACCCTCTGCTGGCACGGCTGGAGGCGCATTACGGAGTCAAGCCCATTCTCTATGTAACCTACCGCTCCTACTACAGCTACCTCACCGACGCCAAATATGCGGATTATCCGGTGTGGTGCTCCAGTCCCACGGTGTTCCCTCTGGTTCCCCGGTGGCACTTTTGGCAGTACTCCCACTCCGCAAAACTGGAAGGCTATACCGGCGCTCAGCCCCTTATTGATCTGAACGTATTCCGGGGCAGCCAGGCGGAGTTTGATGCCTTTGGCCTGGGATAAGAACTTCTAATTTCCCCCTCTTTTTGATATAATACCAGTATGCAAAACTGTAAGGAGGCCCCTATGGACCGTTTTGATACTCTGATTCAGGAACTGCGCCGCCGTGTCCCTCAGCTGGAACTGCGGGAGCAGGAGCCTATGTCGTCCTATACCACCTTCCGCATCGGCGGTCCCGCCCGGCTGATCGCCCTGCCCAGAAGCCGGAAGGAGGCCATCGCCGCGGTTCAGGCGGCCAAAGAGCTGGACATCTCCCCTTTCTTTCTGGGCAACGGCAGCGACCTGCTGGTGTCCGATCAGGGGTATAACGGTTTTGTCCTGAAAACCTCCGGGTTGGATGATGTGCGGGAGGTAAACCACCGTCTGTGGGCGGAGAGCGGTATTCCCCTGGCCCGGCTGGCCATGGCGGCCCTGGGCAGGGACCTGACCGGCCTGGAGTTTGCCCACGGCATCCCCGGTACCCTGGGAGGCGGCGTCACCATGAACGCCGGCGCCTACGGCGGCGAGCTGGTTCAGGTTCTGACCTCCGTCACCTTCCTCAACGAGGCTGGCGACGTGGTCACTCTGCCTGTGGAGGAGTGTGCCCTCACCTACCGGCACAGCCTGTTTACCGACCATCCGGAATGGCTCATTCTGGAGGCCGAGTTTGCCCTCACCCCCGGAGACCCCGCTGCAATCAAAGCCAAAATGGATGAGTTGGCCCAAAAGCGCCGTTCCAAGCAGCCTTTGGATCTGCCCAGCGCGGGCAGTACCTTCAAACGCCCCGAGGGCCACTTTGCTGCCGCTCTCATTGAGCAGTGCGGCCTGAAAGGCGTGGGCGTGGGCGGTGCCCAGGTATCGGAAAAGCACGCCGGCTTTGTCGTCAACCGCGGTGGGGCCACCGCCGACGATGTACGCCGGCTGATGGAGCTGATCCAGAACACCGTACTCCGCGAGACCGGCATTACTTTGGAACCAGAAGTGAAGTTTTTGGGTTTTTGAGGTGAGTTCCTATGGATTTTATTATTATTTCCGGCCTGTCCGGCGCAGGCAAGAGTAAAACCGCCTCCTTCCTGGAGGATATCGGCTTTTATGTGGTCGACAATATGCCCGCCCCCCTGATCCCCAAATTTGCCGAGCTGTGTATGGCAAATCCCTCCCGGTATGACCGGGTGGCTCTGGTCACCGACATCCGGGGCGGTCAGACCTTCGACGGGCTGTTCTCCGCCCTGGACGCCCTCCAGGAGATGGGGTGCGAGTACAAGATCCTCTTTGTGGAGGCCAGCGTGGAGGCCATCATCAAGCGGTACAAGGAGACCCGGCGCAGCCACCCCCTGGCCAGCTCCGCCCACTCCCTGGACGAGGCCGTCCGGCTGGAGCGCACCGTCCTCTCCCCTGTCCGCCAGCGGGCGGAATACATCATCGACACCTCCGCTCTCTCCACCGCCAAGCTACGCGGGGAGGTGCTGCGCCTCTTCGGTCACGGTGGCGATACCCCCGAGATGAGTGTCAGCGTCATCTCCTTCGGCTTCAAGTACGGTATTCCCATCGAGGCCGATCTGGTGTTTGACGTACGCTTCCTGCCCAATCCCTATTACATCGCCGAGCTGCGCCATCAGACCGGACTGGACGACGGGGTATACGACTTTGTGTTCGGCTATCGCCAGACCACCGAATTTATGAACTATCTGGAGAATCTCATTGGTTTCCTCCTCCCCCTCTATGTGGCGGAGGGTAAGGCCGCCCTGGTTATCGCCGTGGGCTGTACCGGCGGACAGCACCGCTCGGTAGCCATTACCCACGCGCTGGCCGAGTACATCAAGCAGAAGGGCTATCAGGCCACCGAAAATCACCGGGACATGACCCGGGCATAAAGGAGGAGCCGCCGTGTATCAGTCCTTTTATGAGCGCCGCTGGGCCCAGGGGCCCAAGGTCGTCGCCATCGGCGGCGGCACCGGTCTGTCCACCATGCTCCGCGGTCTGAAAAACCACACCAAGAATCTGACCGCCATCGTCACCGTGGCCGACGATGGCGGCAGCTCCGGTATGCTGCGGCAGGATCTGGGGATGCCCCCTCCGGGAGACATCCGCCACTGCATGGAGGCTCTGGCCAATGCCGAGCCTTTGATGCAGCAGCTGCTCACCTACCGCTTCCCCCAGGGCTCCGGCAACCTGACCGGCCAGTCCTTCGGCAACCTGATCCTGGCCGCCCTCAATGGGATCTCCGGCTCCTTTGACGAGGCGGTATCCAAAATGAGCCAGGTTCTGGCCATCACCGGCCGGGTACTGCCTGTGACCAACGCCGACGTGGTACTGGAGGCTACCTTTGAGAATGGCACCAGAGTCCAGGGCGAATCCAAGATCAGCGACTTTAAAAAGGCCCAGGACTGCCGCATCCAGGGTGTGCGCCTGCTGCCCGAGCACCCCAAAGCCTTGCCCGAGGCCATCCGTGCCATCCAGGAGGCCGACCTGATCCTGCTGGGGCCCGGCTCCCTGTATACCAGTGTCATTCCCAATCTGCTGGTGGACGGCATTTCTGAGGCGGTATGCGCCTCCAAGGCTCTGAAGATCTACATCTGCAATATTATGACTCAGGACGGCGAGACCGAGGGCATGACCGCCTCCGACCATGTGAAAGCGCTGCTGCGCCACTCCGGTCCCTGCCTCATTGATATCTGTCTGTGCAATTCCGCCCCGGTGCGTCCCGGCCTGCTGGAGCGGTACAAGGAGGAGGACGCCACTCCCATCGTCGTGGACAAAGAGGCCATTGAGGCTTTGGGGGTGGAGCTGGTCACCCGTCCTTTGGCCTCTGAAACCCTGGATTATGCCCGCCACTCCTTTGCCCGGCTGTCCGCCGCGGTGATGGATCTCTACCAGGAGCGGGCCTCCACCCGGATTCTGTAAGGAGGGCGTATCATGTCCTTTTCCACTCAGGTCAAGGCGGAATTGTGCCGCGCCCCCCTCAACCGGAAGTGCTGTGCCCAGGCGGAAGCCTACGGGGTACTGCTCTACTGCTCCCTGTCCACCCCCACCGAGGTCCGTATCACCACCGAGTCGCCGGAGTTTGCCGACCGGCTGCCCCAACTGTTTCAAAAGGCTTTTCAGGTGCGCTTTGACCGCCTGCCCGCAGAGGGGGCGGGCAAGCGCATCTTTTCCATCACCGCTCCGGACAAGCTGTCCGCCCTCTGGTCTGTTTTTGGACACGATCCGTCGGAGGCGCTGGTCCACCACATCAATTACGCCGTTCTGGAGGAAGATCACTGCCGTACCGCCTTTCTTCGTGGCGCCTTTCTGGCGGGCGGCTCGGTGACCGACCCGGCCAAGCGCTATCATCTGGAACTGGCCACCTCCCACCTGTCGGTAAGCCGGGAGCTCCACGCCCTGCTGCTGGAGATGGGTTTCTCTCCCAAAGAAAGCCGCCGCAAGGCCAACGCCATTACCTACTTCAAGCAGAGCAACGCCATTGAGGACTTTCTTACCGCCATGGGGTCCCCCTTGGCGGCTATGGATCTGATGAACGCCAAAGCGGAGAAGGACCTGCGGGGCAGCATCAACCGCCGGGTCAACTGCGACGCCGCTAACCTTGACAAGGCGGTGGATGCCGCCCAGGGCCAGATCGAGGCCATCTATAAGCTGGAGGAGCGGGGTATGCTGGAAAATCTGCCGGACAAGCTGAAGGAGGCGGTGGACCTGCGTATGGCCCATCCGGAGCTCACCCTGTCCCAGCTGGCCGAGCTGTGCGATCCGCCGGTCAGCAAATCCGCGTTCAATCACCGACTGCGCAAGTTGATGGAACTTTCCAAACAATAACCCATTATTTTCACGTCCCCAAGGAGGTATCCCCATGTCCTTTGTCCACCTGCACGTCCATACCGAGTTTTCCCTGCTGGACGGCGCCTGCCGCATCCCCCTGCTGGTCAAGCGGGTGAAGGAGCTGGGTCAGCCCGCCGTGGCCATCACCGACCACGGGGTCATGTACGGCGTAGTGGACTTCTACAAGGCCTGCAAAGCGGAGGGAATCAAGCCCATCATCGGCTGCGAGGTCTATGTGGCTCCCCGCGGCCGTACCGACCGGGTCCATGAGCTGGATGCCGCCATGTACCATCTGATCCTCCTCTGCCGTAACGAGGAGGGCTACCGCAACCTGTGCTACCTGGACTCCTGCGCCTTTACCGAAGGCTTCTACATCCGCCCCCGCATTGACAAGGAGCTGCTGCGCCAGCATTGCGGCGGACTCATCGCCCTGTCGGCCTGCCAGTCCGGCGAGGTGCCCCGGCGCATCCTGGCGGGGGACTACGAGGGCGCCAAGGCCATCGCCCTTGAAATGCGGGAGCTCTTTGGGGAGGACGGTTATTACCTGGAGCTCCAGGATCACAATCTGCCCAATGACCCCGCCATCAACCAGGGGCTGATCCGCATCCACCAGGAGACCGGTATCCCCCTGGTGGTGACCAACGACGCCCACTACCTCCGCCGGGAGGACGCCCAGATGCAGGACACCCTCATGTGCATCCAGATGGGCAAGACGGTGGACGACCCCAACCGCCTGAAAATGGAGACCAGTGAGCTCTATGTAAAATCCACTGAGGAGATGGCCGCCCTCTTCCCCGACTACCCGGAGGCGGTGGAGAACACCCTGAAGATCGCCGATCTGTGCAATATGGACTTCCAGTTCGGCACCTATCACCTGCCGGAATTCAAGCTGCCCGAGGGCTACACCGACGGGGACGCCTATTTTGAGAAGCTGTGCCGGGAGGGGTACGCCCGCCGCTACCCTGACAATCCCGAGGGGTACCAGGACCGTCTGGCCTACGAGATGGGCGTCATTCGCCAGATGGGCTTTGTGGACTACTTCCTGATTGTGTCCGACTTTATTGGGTATGCTAAAAGCCAGGGTATCCCGGTGGGCCCCGGCCGCGGCTCGGCGGCAGGCTCCATGGTGGCCTACTGCATGAACATCACCGATGTGGACCCCATGAAATACTCCCTCTACTTCGAGCGATTCCTCAACCCGGAACGTGTCACCATGCCCGATATCGACATCGACTTCTGCATCCGCCGGCGGCAGGAAGTTATTGAGTACGTACAGCGCAAGTACGGCGAGGACCACGTGGCTCAGATCGTCACCTTTGGTACCATGGCCGCCCGAGGGGCCATCCGGGACGTGGGCCGGGCCCTGAACATTCCCTACGCCGACGTGGATGCGGTGGCCAAACAGGTACCCAGTGGCCCCGGTGCCCTCCACATCACCCTGGACCAGGCCCTCCAGCTGTCCAAGCCCCTGAAGGACCTCTACGAGGGAGACGGGCGGGTAAAGGAGCTCATCGACACCGCCAAGGCCATTGAGGGAATGCCCCGCCACGCCTCCACCCACGCCGCTGGCGTGGTTATCACCCGCCGCCCGGTGATGGACTATGTACCTCTGGCCAAAAACGACGAGTCGGTGGTCACCCAGTACGTCATGACCACCCTGGAGGAGCTTGGCCTCCTGAAAATGGACTTTCTGGGCCTGCGGAACCTGACCATCCTGGACGACACGGTGAAATTGGTGGCCCAGAAGCGTACCGGCTTCTCTCTGGCCGACATCCCGGACAACGATCCGGAGGTATTCCAGATGCTGTCCGACGGCAAGACCTCCGGCGTGTTCCAGATGGAGTCGGCGGGCATGACCGGGGTGTGCGTGGGGCTGAAGCCCCACAACATCGAGGATATCACCGCTATTATCGCCCTCTACCGCCCCGGCCCCATGGACTCCATCCCCCGGTTCATCGCCTGCAAACACAACCCGGACAAGGTGAAATACAAGCACCCCGCCCTGGAACCCATCCTGTCGGTGACCTACGGCTGCATCGTGTATCAGGAGCAGGTCATTGAGATTTTCCGCCGGCTGGCGGGGTACACTATGGGACAGGCCGATATGGTGCGCCGGGCCATCTCCAAAAAGAAGAAGGCCCAGATCGAGAAGGAGCGGCACACCTTTGTCCACGGCGACCCCGAGCGGAATATTGCCGGTTGTATGGCAAACGGCATCCCCCAGCAGACCGCCGAGGACATCTATGACGAGATCGAGGCCTTCGCCCAGTACGCCTTCAACAAGGCCCACGCGGTGAGCTACGCCATTGTGGCCTACCACACCGCCTGGTTCAAGTGCCACTACACCAAGGAATACATGGCCGCCCTCCTCACCTCGGTACTGGACTCCAGCGAAAAGGTGGCGGAGTACATCGCCGAATGCAAGGACTGCGGCATTCCTCTCCTCCCCCCGGACATCAACGAGTCGGGGGCCGACTTCACCGTGTCCGGCGACCACATCCGCTTCGGTCTGGTGGCCGTCAAGGGCGTGGGCCGTGGCTTTATCAATGACGTACTGACAGAACGAAAGAAGGGGGCGTTCACCTCCTTCCCCGACTTCTGTCAGCGGATGTTCGACTCTGACCTGAACAAGCGGGTGCTGGAGAGTCTCATCAAGTGCGGCGCTTTTGACAGTATGAGAATCTTCCGCTCCCAGCTGCTGGACGCCTATGAGTCTCTGGTGGACTCCATCGCTCAGAACAAGCGCAAAAATCTGGAGGGACAGTTTGACCTCTTCGGCGGCGGCGGAGACGAGCCCCAGTCCGCCCCCCAGCTCAATCTGAAAAACATCCCTGAGTTCTCCCGCCGGGAGCTAATGACCATGGAGAAGGAAACCACCGGCCTGTACCTATCCGGTCACCCCATGGATGAGTACCGGGACCTGGTGAAAAAGCGAAAGGCAGCCTCTATCGGCGCTATTCTCTCCGACTTCGCCCAGGAGGGTGGGCCCACCACCTTCCGGGACGAGCAGCGGGTGACCATTGCCGGTGTGGTGTCCGCCTCCCGTACCCGCACCACCCGCAACAACACTCTGATGGCCTATGTCACCCTGGAGGACGACACCGGCTCCATGGAGATGCTGGTGTTTGCCCGGGCTTTGGGCGAGTGCGGCCCCTATCTGAAGGAAAATGTGCCGCTGCTGGCAGAGGGCCGCATCTCCGTCCGGGACGAAAAGGCCCCCCAGCTCATGTGTGACCGGGTACAACCTCTGGACCACCTGCGGGACGGTTACGAGGAGCCGGACCAGCCCACTTTGAAGATCAAAAAGCTATACATCCGTATCCCCAGCCTGGAGGACTCCCGCTGGCGCAGGATCAAACTGGTACTCACCATGTTCCCCGGCACGGAGCAGCTGGTGATCCGCTGTGCCGATACCGGCAAGCTGCTGTCCACCCCCTGCGTGATCCATCCAGCCCTCGTCGAAGAACTGAAGGAGCTGCTGGGCGGAGAAAATGTGGTCGTGAAGTAACCATCATGCGGCAAGGAGTAACCCCGTGAACATCAAAAAGCTATCTTCCTTTCTCTTTCAGCGCTCGGTGATCGTGGCTGTGCTCATCATTTTGCAGGCCACCGTGCTTCTGGTGCCCATGATATGGGCCTGGAGTTACTATGTCTACGTATACTGGGCCTGTGTCGTACTCTCTCTGCTGGCTGTACTGGTCATTGTCCGCAGGCAGACCGATCCGGGGTATAAGATCGCCTGGATCATCCCCATCCTGCTCTTCCCCATGTTTGGCTGGCTGGTCTATCTGCTGTGCGGCGGCAACAAGCTGTCTGCCCGGATGCGCCGGAAGATGCAAGGTATGGACCGTACCATGCTGGAGCAGTTGGAGGACGATTACAAAGCAAAAAAACTCTCCGTGCTGGGCCAGGATGCGGTAAATCAGGCCCGCTATCTGGAGCAATATGCCCGCTGCCCGGTGTATACCAATACCTGGACACGGTACTTCCCGCTGGGAGACGACGCCTTCCCCGCCATGCTGGAGGAATTGAAAAAGGCCAAACATTATATCTTTTTGGAGTATTTCATCCTGGCCCCCGGTGTGTTCTGGGACTCCATCGTGGAGATTTTGAAGGAAAAGCACGCTGCCGGCGTGGACGTACGGGTGATCTATGACGATGTGGGCTCCCTTGGCACCCTGCCCGCCAATTACGCCGAAACATTTGAGCAGGAAACCGGCATTCCCTGCTGCTGTTTCAACAGATTCAAACCAGTCATCTCCATCCGCATGAACAACCGGGACCACCGGAAACTGTGTATCATTGATGGCCATACCGCCTTTACCGGCGGCATCAACCTGGCCGACGAGTATATCAACCAGAAACCCCGCTTCGGTCACTGGAAGGACAGCGCCATCCTGGTAAAAGGAGAAGCAGCCTGGAGCATGACGGTGATGTTCCTCACCATGTGGGAATATATCCGGGAGATCAAGGTGGACTATGCTGCCCTGCGGCCCACCGCCCTGCCTCCCGAGGCTGTTCTGGGAAAAGATTGCTTTGTACAGCCCTACGCCGACAATCCCCTGGACAATGAGCCGGTGGGTGAGACAGTATATCTGAACCTGATCTCCAAGGCCAAGCGGTACGTCTATATCATGACTCCCTATCTCATCGTCAGCGACAGCGTCAATACCGCCCTGTGCAACGCCGCCAAATCCGGAGTGGATGTACGCATCATCACCCCCCATATCCCGGACAAAAAGCTGGTATTTGAGCTGACCCGATCCCACTACCAGCCTCTGCTGGAGGCTGGAGTACAGATCTTTGAGTACACCCCCGGTTTTGTCCATGCCAAAAATGTGGTGTCCGACGATGTGTGCGGCGTGGTAGGCACCATCAACATGGACTATCGCAGTATGTTCCTCCACTTTGAGGACGCGGTGCTCCTCTACCAGGACCCCACAGTGCTGGACATCAAGGCCGACTTTCTGGCCACCCAGCTGGCCAGCCAAAAAGTCACCCTGGAGCAGTGCCTGGAGCGTTCCTGGCCCCGGCGGCTGTTCCGATCCATCCTGCGTGTGCTGGCTCCCCTGGTATAAACGAACACAGCCCCCGCGGCATCTTGCCGCGGGGGCTGTGCTTATACCTGCTCCACCACGCCCACAAAAAGGACGGCATCCCCGTCCCGGATCACGAACAGGAAGGGCCGGTCCAGATCCATGACGCAGATGGCGGGGTCCTCTACGATGGCTTCCGAGGTGTCGGCAGCCAGCAGGGTGACGGCGGCGGCCTCCACCCCCTCCTCATCCACCTTCACCCGGGTGATCTGTTTGGCCTCTTCCAGCCACACCGGAGTGAGGTCGACGAGGGGGGTGAAGCCGGCCCTCCCCCTGTACAGCACGTCGGTGATCCCCATACCTGTCAGGGCAGGAATCAAATCCAGATCGGAACTGACATCGAACTTGGGCACCGACCACTGGACCTCGCCGTAGATCTTACTCTCAGAATCGGTGAGTTCCGTCAGAAAATCCGGGTCGGCCAGCAATTCGGCGGGGGTGACCCCCTCGTCAGGGAGGACAAAGGTCATCGTGCCGCCGGTGGTGCCCAGGCTGGCCGCCTGGTAGCCGTTCTGGCGGAGGAAGCCGGCGGTCTGGGTCTTGTGCATGAAATCCACCGTCGTCTCGCTGCCGTCCGCAGCGGTGAACACATCCTCCGCCGTGAGGCTGGGATCAAACTCGTCACTCCACCGGGCCTGGAAGTACAGTGTGGAGGCCAGCACCGCCAGAGTCTCGGCCCTGGTGGTTAGCACCTTGCCGTCGGAGCCAATAAGGCCTTTTGTCTGCTCCGATACCCACTCCGTGATGGCGCTGTCCGCCTCGCCGGTACCCATGGGGACCCGGAAGGAGCCGGCGTAGTAGTACTCCGCCAGCCGCTCCAGGGTGTCCTGGTGGAAGTCTAACTTCTCGTTGAGCCAGATGGAGGTGCCCGGCAGGGTGGCGGCGGTGCCGTCATCCAGGTAGAGGGTGTGCCACAGGATGTCGGCCCACTCCCGCAGCTGATTCACATCGGAAGCCCCTAAAGCATCCAGTATCTGCTGCTGAGTTTCTCCGTCCGTAGTCTCGCTCAGCATGGCCAGAGCAAACCACAGGGATACGGGAGAATAGACCCGATTGCCCTCCCCTGCCAGAGCCAGGGCGGCGCTGGTGCCGGTATAGTCCGCCAGGGCGGCAGTCAGCTCAGGGGTATCACGCAGGCTGGCGGTCTCATCCTGGTAGGTCTCCCAGGCATCCAGATAGACATCCAGGTCTGCATTGAACTGCTCCCACTCCGCGTCGCTGCCCCCCAGGGGTTCAGCTGGGTGCTTGGGCAGATTGGGGTACTCCGGCAAGGCAATGGCATAGGCGCTGCCTGTCAATGGACCGCCGCCGGTCTCGCCGTCCGTGCCGGGGATACCGGTGATAAGCAGGGCTACGGCTGCCACAGCCGCCACTCCCGCCGGCACCAGTGCTTTCAGCGGCCTTCTTTTTCTCTTGGAAACCTTCTCTTTCACCGCCCGCTCCACAGCGGAATGGGTGGGATGGAGGGTATCATTGGCCCGTTTATATTCATCCATCATGGTCACTTGTCTCCTTTCAGCGCTTGAGACAGCCGGTCCCGCCCCCGGGACAGCCAGCTTTTCACTGTGCCCGCCTTGGCCCCGGTGAGGACAGCAATCTCCTCCACCGAATACCCCTCATAGTAATGCAGATGAAGGGCAGTCCGGTACTTTTTTGGCAGGGACAGCACTGCCTCATAGACCGTGCGGTCCGCCGGTTCCATGGCCTTTGTCACCGCCTCCTCCAGGGGCAGGTGGGTCCGCCAGCGAGCGGACAGCAGGGTGTTGGTGCAGTTGAGGGTACAGCGGATCAGCCAGGCCTTCCGGTGCTCATCGCTGTCCAGCTCCTCCTCATGGCGGAAGAAGCGGACAAACACCTCCTGGAACACATCCTCGCTGTCCTGGATATGGCGGGTGCGGGCCAGGGCCAGCCGCCACACCATATCTCCCCAGCGCTCCACCTGAGCTCTGGCTTTCCGCTCGTCTGTCATGGTCTTTCCCCTCCCTTACGGGCATCCGGAGGCCGCCGATTTCTCCTGCGCTCATGCCCGTAAGCGCAGGCCCCGCCGGTCCTCTGGTATCCATAATACCACAGCACCCATCCAATGGTTGCATCTACCAGATATTTTCCTTTCCAACATCTTAAAGATTGATAAATTTTCACACTCCCCCTTTACAGCACAAGCATTTTCGGCTACAATGGAAAACAGATTGAACTAGGAGGTGCGACAGGTATGGAGACCGATTACACTCGCAAATTCAGCATCCGTTATGAAAAAGATCCTGAGATCAAAGAGGTGCTGACCTCCGTATACAACTCCCTTCAGGAGAAGGGATATAACCCCATCAATCAGATCGTGGGGTACATCCTCTCGGAGGACCCGACTTATATCACCAATTATAACAACGCCCGGGCCCTCATCCGTAAGCTGGACCGGGACGAGTTGTTGCAGGAGCTGGTCAAGCAGTATCTCAGGGATTGATGTTTGATTGCGAGAAAAAGATGTCTGCGCTATGCGCAGACATCTTTTTTTCTGTTTGTGTTGCTGCTGCAACATACCGCAGGGCACAGCTCTGGTATGCTTGGCTCACACAAACACAAGGAGGCGTTCCATATGAAACGCAAGATCATAAAAATTGACGAGGCCCTGTGCAACGGCTGCGGCCTGTGTGCCGCCGCCTGCCACGAGGGCGCCATCGAGATGGTAAACAGTAAGGCCAAACTGACCCGGGAGGACTACTGTGACGGGCTGGGCGATTGTCTGCCCGCCTGCCCCACCGGAGCCATCACGTTTGAAGAGCGGGAAGCTCCTGCCTACGACCACGCTGCCGTGCTGGCTGCCAAGGCGGCCAAGGAGAAGGCGGCCGCTCCCCTGCCCTGCGGCTGCCCCGGCAGCATGAGCCGGGCCATCCATCGTGATGAAGCCTTCCCTTCCCCCTGCGCCGGGCAGGTACCTAGCCAGCTGCGTCAGTGGCCGGTACAGATCAAGCTGGCGCCCATCAATGCCCCCTACTTCGACGGCTGCCATCTGCTCATTGCCGCCGACTGCACAGCCTACGCCTACGGCAATTTCCATCAGGATTTCATCAAGGGCAGGGTAACTCTCATCGGCTGTCCCAAGCTGGATGAGGGCGATTATACTGAGAAACTGACTGCCATTCTGGCGGGTAACGACGTAAAGAGTGTCACCGTAGTCCGCATGACGGTACCCTGCTGCGGCGGTATCCAGCGGGCAGTCCAGAACGCCGTGGCCGCCAGCGGAAAGAATATTCCCCTGCGGGTTGCCATCGTAGCCCCCGACGGCTCCATACAGTAACTATCAAAATACCCCCGAACCGCTGAAAACAGCGGTCCGGGGGTATTTGATTTCAGCCAACCAGATAAGGGGCAAGCCACTGGAAGCAGCCCACCAGAATACAGGCCAGTACCAGCATGAGGACTGCCCATTTCAGCACGGCGGACAGCACCTTGCTGTCCTGACCCACCAGGCCAACCGCCGCCACAGCGGTGGCAATACACTGGGGAGAGAGGATTTTTCCGATACCGGCACCCACAGAGTTTGCTGCCGCCAGCCAGTAGGGCGAAGCGCCGATGGCTGTGGCCGCTTCCGACTGAAGCCGGCCCAGCAATACCTCCGTGTTGGTACCGCTGCCGGTAACAAAGGCGCCGATGGCGGCAATGATGGGGGAAACAAAGGGATAGAACACACCAGTAATGGAGACAAACAGCCCTGCCATGTCGGAGATCATGCCGGAATAGGTCATGATCTTAGCCACCGCCAATACCGCCATAATGGTGACGATGGTGCGGCTCATCTGCTTCAGGGTGGCCAGGAAGGTCTCCCACATCAACCGTGCCCCTGCCTTCTGCACCACGCCGCCGATGATGGCCGCCACAAAGATGACCACACCGGGGGTGTTGACCCAACTGAAGGAGGTCAGCCCCGCCGTCTCAGCGGTGCTGATCTTGAAGGACGAGGCAAACTGAGACAGGAAGCTGTTGACCGGCGGCACCAGCTTGGAGGTAAGCAGCAGCAGCACAAAGATCAGCAGGAAGGGCAAAAAGGCCACCACCGGGGACATCGTCCCCCGCTCCCCCGTCTGGGCGGGCTGCCCACTGGACATCTGATATTCCGCGGGCACCGGCTTACCTTTCCGCAGCCGGGCCATGGCCAGCGTGCAGGCCAGGGACACCACGCTGCCCACCACTACCGTGAGCTCCGGCCCCAGGAAGTAGGACACCGCCAGCTCAGGCACCACAAAGGACAGACCGGCCACCAGGGTGATACCCACCACCCCTTTCAGGGCCTTGACGCCACCGCCGCCGGCAATCACCATCAGGAAGGGCATCAGGATCATGAAGGGAGCCATTTCCACCACGGTGGTAAAGGCCAGCGGGATGGCATCCAGCCCGGTCACACTGACCAGCGTGGTGGTGGGAATACCCACCGAGCCAAAGGCCGTGGGGAAGGCGTTGGCCAGCATACACACCAGGCAGGACAGCACCGGGTCCATACCCATACCTGCCAGCATACCGGCGGGAATGGCCACGGCGGTACCAAAGCCCGCCATTCCCTCCAGAAATCCGCCGAAGCACCAGCCGATCAGCAGGATGATGACCCGCCGGTCTCCCGACACATTGGACAGCATCCGCTTGATCACATCCATAGCGCCGGTGCGCAAAGACAGATTGTAAGTAAAAATGGCGGCGATGATGACCAGAATGATGGGCCACAGGGCCGCGGCAAAGCCCTCCAGGGCGGAGGTCAGGCAATCCACCGGCGGCATCTTCCACAGGGTCAGGGCCAGCACCGCCGTGAGCAGCAGCGCGATGAGACAGGCGCGATGGCCCGGCATTTTCAGAACAGCCAGCGCAATTATCAGCCAGACAATAGGCAGCAGCGTAAGGATCGACATCAACAACGGCATTGAAAACGGGACCTCCTTTGTCTCCTGCCGCCGCCGGACACAGGGCGGCGGCCCACTTTTTATTGGTTCTACCAATCAAAATACAAAAACCGAAATTCGCCCTTCTCTCCCTCCTTAATTTTTCCATACTTTTCCGCAGTAAATGATATTTCGATAAACTGACTGGTCTTATTATAAATTCGTACCAGCAAATTGTCCACTCCCTTTCTTTATTTCAGCTCAAAATTGGCACTTTGCATAAATTCAAACCCATTTTTTCGGAATATGTGAGAAATTAAAAACTTGGGATTGCATTTTTCAAAAATTGTGGTAAAGTGATGACGTCAGCAAAGTGGTTGTACCACTTCATTCTTAATTCCGATCTGCAAGGAGGTATTTCGAATGGCCCTTACCATTCCCTTTGGATCTTCCGGCATGACGCTGCACGCGGATCTGTCCGGGGCTGAGGTGCTCACCTCTCACATCGGGGAGCTGACTGCCTCCGACTCAGAGGACGCCCTGGTGCTGGCCGCCATGGCCAACCCCATCGACTCCAAGCCTCTGGAGGAGCTGGCCGCCGGCAAGAAAACCTGCACCATCATCATCAGCGATCATACCCGTCCGGTGCCCAGCAAGCACATTCTGCCCCATATGCTGGCCCAGCTGCGCCGGGGCAATCCGGACATCCAGATCACCCTGCTGGTTGCCACCGGCTTCCACCGCCCCACCACCAAAGAGGAGCTGGTTGGCAAGCTGGGTCAGGACATCGTGGACCATGAAACCATCGTGATTCACGACAGCCGGGACGCCGCCTCCAACGTGAAGATCGGCGTGCTTCCCTCCGGTGCCGACTGCGTCATCGATCGTCTGGCTGTGGAGACCGATCTGCTGGTGGCCGAGGGCTTCATTGAGCCTCACTTCTTCGCCGGCTTCTCCGGCGGCCGCAAGAGCGTGCTGCCCGGCGTGTGCGATCAGGTCACCGTTCTGGGCAACCACTGCTCCAAGTTTATTGCCTCCCCCTGCGCCCGCACCGGCGTGCTGGACGGCAATCCGCTTCACACCGATATGCTGGCGGCGGCCAGGATGGCCAAGCTGGCTTACATCGTAAACGTCATCATTGACGAGGACAAGAAGGTAGTGGCCGCCTTTGCCGGCGACCCGGAGACCGCCCACCGCAAGGGCTGTGACTTCCTGCTGGGTTACTGCCAGGTCAAGCCGGAGCGCCGGGGCGATATCGTCATCTCCAGCAACGGCGGCTACCCCCTGGATCAGAACATCTACCAGAGCGTCAAGGGCCTCACCGCGGCGGAAGCTGCCGCGGCCGAGGGCGGCGTGCTCATTATGGTCAGCTCCTGCATAGACGGGGCCGGCGGGGACAGTTTCTATCATGCCCTGCGGGACGCCTCCTCCCCCCAGGCCCTGACCGATGAGATCCTGGCCACGCCGCAGGATCAGACCAAGCCGGATCAGTGGGAATTTCAGATCCTGGCCCGGGTCCTGTGCAAGCACCGCGTGATCTACGTCACCGTTCCCGAACAGCGCCAGACCATCGAGGACATGAAGATGGAGTGGGCCCCCGACGTGGACACCGCCCTGGAGCGGGCCCGTCAGGCCAAGGGCGCCGACGCCCATCTGGTGGTCATTCCCAATGGTATTTCCGTCATGGTACGGGAGTAAGTTCCGTTTTCCATCCGTTTATTTCTATTTCTTTCACTATGTATGGAGGAGGTTCTACTTATGGCAACGTACAATCCCGTCACGCCTGAAATCATCGCTCAGCTGGAGCAGGTGGTACCCGGCCGCGTCGTGGTGGGGGCCGACGTCAATCCTGACTACGCCCGGGACGAAATGCCCATCTACGGCGTGAAGATGCCTGAGGTGTCCATTGACGTGCTCACCACCGAAGAGGTGGCCGGCATCGTCAAGATCTGCTACGACAACAACATCCCCGTCACCACCCGCGGCGCCGGCACCGGCCTGGTGGGTGGCTGCACCCCCGTGTGCGGCGGCGTGGTGCTGTGCACCATGCGGATGAACAAGATCCTGAGCTATGACCTTGAAAACTTCGCCGTTACCGTTCAGCCCGGCGTGCTGCTGCAGCAGCTGGCCGACGACGCCCTCACTCACGGCTGCCTGTATCCCCCCGATCCCGGCGAGAAGATGGCTACCCTGGGCGGCAACGTGGCCACCAATGCCGGCGGTATGCGGGCTGTCAAGTACGGCGCCACCCGTGACTATGTGCGGGCCATGACCGTAGTTCTCCCCACCGGTGAGATCACCCACTTCGGCAGCACCGTGTCCAAGACCAGCTCCGGTTACAGCCTGACCAACCTGATGGTGGGCTCCGAGGGCACCCTGGGCATTATCACTGAGCTGACCCTGAAGCTCATCCCCGCCCCCAAGGCCACCGTCAGCCTCATCGTCCCCTACGAGGATCTGGACGCCTGCATCTCCACTGTGCCCAAGATCTTTATGAATCACTTCAAGCCCCAGGCCGTAGAGTTCTTTGAGAAGGAGATCCTGGTCTCTTCCGAGGAGTATCTGGGCAAGCAGGCCTTCCCCCACACCTTTGACGGCGTGGATGTGGGTGCCTATCTGCTGCTCACCTTCGACGGCGACTCCATGGACGAGCTGGATCCCATTGTGGAGAGCGCTGCCGAGATGCTGGTGGAGGAGGGCGCGCTGGACGTGCTCATTGCCGACACCCCGGGCAAGCTGAAGGACGCCTGGGCCGCCCGTTCCTCCTTCCTGGAGGGCATCGAGGAGCAGACCAAGCTGCTGGACGAATGCGACGTGGTGGTTCCCGTCAATCAGATCGCCAACTACGTGGCCTTTGTCAACGAGACCAAGAGCAATTACGACTTCGAGGTCAAGTACTTCGGTCATGCCGGCGACGGCAACCTGCACATCTATGAGTGCTCCAACACCATGGACGAGGCCGAGTTCCGCAAGCAGGTGGATCAGTTCCTCAGCGCCATCTATCAGAAGGCTGTGGAGCTGGGCGGACAGATCTCCGGCGAGCACGGCATCGGTTATGGCAAGGTCAAATACCTGGCCGAGGCTGTTGGCCCGGTGAATATGGCGCTGATGCAGGGCATCAAGAAGGTCTTTGATCCCAAGATGATCCTCAATCCCGGCAAGGTGTGCTGCACTCTGTGATCGTTCGGAAAGGAGTTTCGTTATGAATATTCTGGTATGCATCAAGCAGGTCCCGGACACGACGGAGATCAAGATCGATCCCGTCACCAATACCCTGGTCCGGGACGGCGTTCCCAGCATCATCAATCCCTTTGACGGCTACGCTCTGGAGGCCGCCGCCCGCATCAAGGACAAGGACCCCGACACCCACATCGTGGTGCTGTCCATGGGTCCCAAGCAGGCCGAGGCCGCTCTGCGTGAGGCTCTGGCCATCGCCGCCGACAAGGCTTATCTGGTCACCGACCGTATGTTCGGCGGTTCCGACACCCTGGCCACCAGCTACATCCTCTATAATGCCATTTCCAAGGTGGAGGAGCTGGAGGGCGTCAAGTTCGACGCTATCTTCTGCGGCAAGCAGGCCATCGACGGCGACACCGCTCAGGTGGGTCCCGAGCTGGCCGAGCTGCTGGACTATCCCCAGGTCACCTACGCCCTGGAGGCCACCAACGCCGACGGCACCCTGCACATCCTGAAGGAGGGTGAGGACGGCAACTATCTGATCGGCGTCAAGACCCCCTGCCTCATTACCTTTACCAAGCCCGCCTTTGACCCCCGCTTCCCCACCATCAAGCGGAAGATGGCCGCCCGCAAGGCAGTCATCGAGAGCCTGACCTCCGCCGAGCTGACCGCCATCGATCCCGCCCGGGCCGGTCTGAAGGGTTCTCCCACCAAGGTGAAAAAGACCTTCGTGCCCCCCCGCAAGGAGGCCGGCGTGGTGATTAAGGAAGAGACCGGCGAAGAATCCGCTCAGAAGCTGTTCGCGCTGCTGAGCGAGGCCCATGTGATTTAAGGGAGGCGTACAACATGGAAGCGAAAACCAAGGACCTTTGGGTATTTGTAGAAACCAAGGAGGACGGCTCCGCCAAGAACGTGGGCATCGAGCTGCTGAACCCCGGCCGTGAACTGGCCGACAAGCAGGGCGGCAAGCTGGTGGCTGTGGTCATCGGCTGCGGCGTGAAAGCCGCGGTGGACGAGGCCGCCTGCCACGGCGCCGATCAGGTGCTCTACATCGACGGCGAGGAGTTCCGTCAGTATTCCACCGACGCCTATGTGGCGGCGCTGAATCATCTGGTGGAGACCTATGGTCCCACTACCATGCTCATCGGCGCCACTCCCAATGGCCGTGACATGGGCCCCCGCCTGTCCAGCCGACTGCAGACCGGCCTGACCGCCGACTGCACCGGCCTGGCTATCGACGAAGAGACCGGCTGTGTGGCCTGGACTCGTCCGGCCTTCGGCGGCAACCTGATGGCCACCATCCTGTGCACCGACCACCGTCCCCAGCTGGGCACCGTCCGTCCCGGCGTGTTCAAGAAGCCCGAGGCTGGTGAGGCCAAGGCTGAGATCGTGAAGGTGGACTTCTCCTTCCCCGCCGAGTCCATCCGCACCGAGATCCTGGAGGTCATCAAGGAGACCGCCGGTGAGCTGGTGGATCTGGAGGGTGCCGATATTATCGTGGCCGGCGGCCGCGGCGTAGGCAGCGCTGAGGGCTTTGAGCCCATCCGTGAGCTGGCCGACGCTCTGGGCGCCACCGTGGGCGCCTCCCGCGCCGCTGTGGATGCCGGCTGGATCTCTCACTCCCATCAGGTTGGGCAGACCGGCAAGACCGTGGGACCCAAGCTGTACATCGCCTGCGGCATCTCGGGCGCTATCCAGCATCTGGCTGGTATGAGCTCCTCCGATGTGATCGTGGCCATCAATAAGGACCCCGACGCCCCCATTTTCGGTGTTGCCGACTACGGCATCGTGGGCAACCTCTTCGAGGTGCTGCCCGCTCTGACCGCCGAGATCAAGAAGATGAAAGGTTAAATATTGTCAGACCCGTTGGGCCGCGGCCGGAACGGCCGGCAAGACCGGCAGGGGCGTCCCCCCGCCCCTGCTCCCCTCTCCCCTCTCCCTTCCGCCGGTCACACCGTTCGCCGCCCATGATAGAAGGAGTGCTGTTTTATGAATTTCAAATTCAACGAAGAAGAACAGGAAATCATTGATATGCTCCACGACTTTGCCGTCAAGGAGGTGGCCCCTCTGGCCGCCGAGATCGACGAGCAGGAGCGCTTCCCCGAGGAGACCTGGCACAAGCTGGCCGACATGGGCATGATGGGCATTGCCTATCCTGAGGAATACGGCGGCGCCGGTCTGAGCTATCTGACCTACATCGCCTGCTGTGAGGAGCTGGCTAAGCACTGCGCCACCACCTCCGTCATGGTGTCCGCTCACTCCTCCCTGTGCTGCTGGCCCATCGAGCATTTCGGCACCGAGGAGCAGAAGCAGAAGTATCTGCCCGCTCTGTGCTCCGGCGAGAAGCTGGGCGCCTTTGGTCTGACCGAGCCCGGCGCTGGCACCGACGCCGCCATGCAGAAAACCACCGCCGAGGATAAGGGCGATCACTGGCTCATCAACGGCTCCAAGATCTTCATCACCAACGCCGGCTATGCCTCCGTGTTCGTGATTTTCGCTATGACTGACAAGTCCCTGGGCACCAAGGGCATTTCCGCCTTTATCGTGGACCGGGACACCCCGGGCTTCAGCGTGGGCGCCCACGAGAAGAAAATGGGTATCCGCGGCTCCTCCACCTGCGAGCTGATCTTCGACAACTGCAAGGTGCCCAAGGAGAACCTGCTGGGCGAGGTTGGCAAGGGCTTCAAGATTGCCATGATGACCCTGGACGGTGGCCGTATCGGCATCGGCGCCCAGGCGCTGGGCATCGCTCAGGGCTGCATCGATCAGACCGTGAAGTACACCCAGGAGCGCATCCAGTTCGGTAAGCGCATCAGCCAGTTCCAGAACACCCAGTTCCAGCTGGCCGATATGCAGACCAAGGTGGATGCCGCCCGTCTGCTCATCTACCGGGCCGCTCAGGCCAAGCAGAACGGCGAGCCCTACAGCCATCTGGCCGCTATGGGTAAGCTCTTCGCCTCTGAAACCGCCAGCGACGTAACCCGCCGCTGCGTGCAGCTGGTGGGCGGCTACGGCTATACCCGCGAGTATCCCTTCGAGCGCATGATGCGCGACGCCAAGATCACCGAGATCTACGAGGGCACCTCCGAGGTCCAGCGTATGGTCATCTCCGGTTGGATGGGCGTCAAATAATTTCCTTTTGTGAATAAACCGCTTGCCCGGTTTATTCTCGCGGACCTGCTCCGCGTATCGTCTTCCTCCATATGAACGCAGAGACACCGACAAGGCCGATCCATCCTTGCCGGTGTCTCTGTCTTTTCTCCTGATACGAGGAGCAACGGGTTCCGGTTGTGTCCTCACTTTTTTTGTGATACAATAGCGCGGTGACAGAATATGACCGAATTGGGAGGCTCCATGAACGAACGATCGGAACGCACCTATGAAAAGGTGGTAAACTATATCCAGAGCGAGATCTGGAAGGGCAATCTCCAGCGGGGAGAGCGGCTGCCGCCGGAGCGGGATCTGGCTGAACTGCTGGGTGTCAGCCGCAATTCCGTCCGGGAAGCCCTGCGCACCATGAGTCTGATGGGCTTTATCTCCAGTGTCCACGGTGCTGGCAACTTCCTCACCTGCGACCTGGAACAAAACCTGAGCGCCAGTTTCCGCATGATGCTGCTGCTGGGTGAGACCAACTACCTGCAGGTCAGCCAGCTACGCCGCGGTCTGGAAAGTGAGACCGCACGTCTGGCCGCCAACCGTATTCTGCCCGGCCAGGCCGCCCGCCTGATGGAACTGGCTGTAAAAATGCGGGATGAAACGGATGCAGAAAAGGCCTCCCACTACGACCAGGAATTTCACAACCTGCTGTGCGACGCCTCGGGCAACAAGTTGATCCGCTCCCTGTTCGGCGCTATCCGGGCCACCGTAAATGATTTTATCGGCACCGTCTACGTCCGCATCATGGAGGACAAGGAACAGGCCTCCCTCCTGCACAACGCCCATATCCAGCTGGCCCAGGCCCTGGCCGACCATGACGAGCTGGCCGCCATCCGGGCCACCTTCACCCACTTCGAGATAGTCAACACCTCCATCCAGAAGGATGAACTGGCCGGACGCAAGATTTTTTAATCCTTTTTTCAAAAAAACAGCGCTTCATCTGCATCATCAGATGAAGCGCTGTTTTTTCTTTATATCTCCGCTTTCAGATAGGCCTCCACACCGTCGGCGATGCCCTGGGCGATCTTTTGCTGGTAATCAGGGTCGCACAACCGGGCCAGCTCTCCCGGATGGGTCATGAATCCGGTTTCCACCAGCACGGCGGGCATGGTGGTCTCCCGCAGCACCTGGAAATTGGCGGAGGGGGTACCACGCCCGATGCCGCCGGTGGAAGCTACTACTCCGGCCTGTACCTGCTTGGCCAAGGCCTCTCCCCGGGTGCTGTTTGGATAATAATAGGTAAAGATCCCCTCATAATCCGTCCGGTCCAGGGCATTGCAGTGGATGCTGACAAAGACCTCCGCCTGGGCGGCGTTGGCCATTTTGGCCCGGTCGGCCAGGCTCACCGAGTCATCCCCTGTCCGGGTAAGTACCACGTTGTACCCCCGCTCCTCCAGGATATCTGCCAGCATCAGGGACATGGGCAGGGTCAGATCTTTTTCCTTTACATCATTTCCATTTTCATCGGGATAGACCGCACCCGGCTGATTGCCGCCGTGGCCGGGATCAATGGCAATGGTAATCTTGCTCGGATCCAGAGGGGGCACCTCCGGCTGCTCCGGCACATCGGTGACGCTGACCCGCACCTGATTCCCACCGGAAGATACGGACAGATGCTGTGCATAGCTGACACCGGAGGCCAGGTCCAGCACCACCCGCAAGGTGTGGGGATACCCGTAGCCCAGATCATCCCCATGCTGAGAACAGCGGATCTTCTCAATGGCGTCGCTCTCCACCTGAAGAGTCAGATCTTTCCCTACCGCCGGGGCGTACACTGCCCCCAGCAAGTCTATGGCCAGCCGGTCCCCCAGGTCCACAATGCGGTACTTGGGCGTATGGTCGGCGGTGATGGTAAAGGTCTGCTCCTCCTCATCAAAAGACAATTCGGTAATCCACCCCAGATCTCCCTCCTGGGGCTGGGTGGGGTCTGGCTGCTGAGGCTCCTCCGGGGAGGTAATGGCCACTGTGGCCGTCTCCCCCACCCATTCCACGCCGGCCCCCAACTGCTCGGACACAAAGCGGAGGGGTACCATGGTGCTCTCCTTACCATCCCACATGACGCCGCCGGCGGGCACTCCGTCGGGCAGCTCCACCGCCTGACCGTCCACCAGGGCCGTGGCGCTGCCTGCCGTCAGTACAATGGTGCTCTCCTCCCGCAGGATGATGATCTGCCGGGTCTCAGGCACCCAGGTCACTGTAGCGTCCAGTGCCTCGGAGATAAGCCGGACAGGCACCAGGGTACGGCCGTTGGTGCTTCCCTCCGGATAGTAGGCCAGCGCCGGCACGTCCTCCGGTATCAACGCCTCCCCGTCCAGAGTCAGATTGACACGATCGGTCACAGTGGGTTCACTGTAACGCTGGCTCACCTCATTATAAAACCGGACGGTGATTTGCTCCGTCCCCGCCGCCATAGCGGCCGGAAACAGTCCAACTACCACCGCCAGCAGCAAAAACAGCGTAAATATGCGTTTCTTCATGGTATGCTCCTTGCCAGAACTGGGATATCTTCGACATATTTTATCCTATTTCCCATAGAGCCGTCAAGAAAACACCGGCAGAAAAAGTTGACATAAATTTCATCACCCAGAAAATGACGGACAAAGCTCTTGCACTTGCAAGAAAAAGTTGGTATGATGAAAGATAATTCAAGAGCATCGGAGGGAATCATATGCTGAACATCACCCGTCAGGGCGTCTACTATAAAAACAACGCCTTTGTGCCTGTCCAGGACGGCCCCGCCGCCGGCCTGCCCGCTCCCGAGGAGGCAAAGAAAGGCACCATGGCCTATTCCATTCTGAAGGCCCATAACACCAGCGATTCTATGGACAGTCTGGCCATCAAGTTCGACGCCATGGCCTCCCATGACATCACCTACGTCGGCATCATCCAGACCGCCCGGGCTTCCGGCATGAAGGAGTTCCCGCTCCCCTATGTGCTCACCAACTGCCACAACTCCCTGTGCGCCGTGGGCGGCACCATCAATGAGGACGACCATGTGTTCGGCCTGTCCGCTGCCAAGAAGTACGGCGGCGAGTTCGTCCCCGCCCACCAGAGCGTGATCCACTCCTATATGAGAGAGCGGTACGCCGCCCCCGGCAAGATGATCCTGGGCTCCGACTCCCACACCCGCTACGGCGCCTACGGCACCATGGCTATCGGTGAGGGCGGCCCCGAGCTGGCCCGGCAGCTGCTGGAAAAGACCTACAACATCAGCTATCCCAAGGTTATCGCCATCTATCTCACCGGCGCCCCCATCCCCGGCGTGGGTCCCCAGGACGTGGCCCTGGAGCTGATCCGCTCCACCTTCAAGGACGGCACCGTCAAGAATGCCGTCATGGAGTTCTTCGGCCCCGGCGTGGCCAACCTGTCCATGGACTACCGCTCCGGCATCGACGTCATGACCACTGAGACCACCTGCCTGTCCTCCGTGTGGGTGGCCGACGACACCCTGAAGGACCACCTGGCGGTGCTGGGCCGCGGCGGCGAGTTCAAGCCCCAGACCCCCGCTGACGGCGCCTACTATGACGGCGTTATCCATGTGGAGCTGGACAAGATCCGGCCCATGATCGCCCTGCCCTTCCATCCCTCCAACGCTTACACCATCCAGGAGTTTAAGGAGAACATGGCCGACCTCCTCCACCAGGTGGACGAGGACACTATGCGCCAGCTGAAGCTGAAGAGCAAGCCTGCCTCCCTGCTGGACAAGATCGTGGACGGCAAGTTCATGGTGGATCAGGGTGTCATCGCCGGCTGCTCCGGCGGCACCTATCAGAACATTGTCCGGGCGGCCCAGGTGCTGGATGGTCACGCCATCGGCTCCGACGCCTTCTGGCTGTCCGTCTACCCCACCAGCCAGCCCGTCAACCTGGAGCTGACCCGCCGGGGCTACATCGCCTCCCTGATGGCGGCTGGCGCTTCCATCCGCTCCTGCTTCTGCGGTCCTTGCTTCGGCGCCGGCGACGTGCCCGCCAACGGGGCCTTCTCCATCCGCCACTCCACCCGCAACTTCCCCAACCGGGAGGGCTCCAAGCCTTCCGACGGCCAGGTGTCCTATGTGGCCCTGATGGACGCCCGTTCCATCGCCGCCACCGCCCTCAACGGGGGTGCCCTTACCGGAGCCGACGAACTGCCCAACGCCCCTGCTGATCCCGCCGTGGAGCCCTTCGCCTATGACGACACTCCCTACAAGGCCCGGGTGTACTTCGGCGTGGGCAAGGCTGATCCCAGCCAGGAGCTGGTCTTTGGTCCCAACATCGCCGACTGGCCGGAGCAGGTGGCTCTGCCCGACAACCTGCTGCTCACCGTTTGCTCCGCCATCTATGATCCCGTCACCACCACCGACGAGCTGATTCCCTCCGGCGAGACCTCCTCCTACCGCTCCAACCCCATCAAGCTGTCCGAGTTCGCTCTGAGCCGGAAGGATCCCCAGTATGTGCCCCGGGCCAAGGAAGTGCTGGCTGTGGAGAAGCTGCGCCGTACCAACCCCGAGGCCCCCGAGGTGAAGGAGGCCCTGATGGGCCATGATCCCGCCAACACCGGCCTGGGCTCCCTGGTCATGGCCCTCAAGCCCGGCGACGGCTCCGCCCGTGAGCAGGCTGCCTCCTGCCAGCGTGTGCTGGGCGGCGTGGCCAACCTGGCCGCTGAGTACGCCACCAAGCGTTACCGCTCCAACGTGGTGAACTGGGGTATGCTGCCCTTCATCAACGAGGACGTAAAGAACTGGAACATCCAGCCCGGCGACAAGCTGTACATCCCCGGCGTCCGCACTGCCCTGGACAGCGGCGCCGACGTGATCCCCGCCGTCCTTATCCAGAACGGTACGGAGCACACCGTCACCCTGAAGCTGCCCGGTATGACCCGCGAAGAACGTGATATTGTTTTGGCGGGCTGCCTCATCAACTACTACGCCAAATAAAAGCCGGGGCGCTGCACACCGATGCAGCGCCCCTCTTTTTTAAAGGAGACTTTCCCATGGTCCCAAAGCCTATCCCCCTGCTGCCCGCCAAACCCCTGGCCGCCACCAACAACATCTCCGGCTTTCGGGTACGGCCCGGCCTGTTTCTCCTCAACGGCGCCAACGTGGTGCCCGGCGGAGTCAGCTTCACCATCCACTCCATCAACGCCACCTACTGCGAGCTGTGCCTCTTCCGCCGCACCCAGCAGGAGCCCTTCGCCATCCTGCCCTTCCCGGAGAACTTTCGTATCGGCAACACCTTCTCCATGATCGTCTTTGACCTGGACATCTACGAGATCGAATATGCCTACCGGATGGACGGTCCCAATGACCCGGACCGGGGCCTGCTCTTTGACAAAACCAAATACCTGCTGGACCCCTATGCACGGGCGGTCACCGGCCAGAGCATCTGGGGCGTGAACCAGACCCCCGGCTGCTCCTACCACGCCCGGGTGGTGGAGGATATCTTTGACTGGGGGGACTTCCACGACCCCCATCTCCCCTTCCGGGATATGATCATCTATGAGACCCACGTCCGGGGCTTTACCCAGCATCCCTCCTCCGGCGTCAGGCACCCGGGCACCTTTGAAGGCCTGCTGGAGAAGCTGCCCTACCTGCTGGAGTTGGGCGTCAACACGGTAGAACTGATGCCCATCTTCGAGTTTGACGAGATGGCGGACGAGCGCATTGTGGACGGCCGTCAACTGCTCAACTATTGGGGCTACAACACCGTCTGCTTCTTCGCCCCCAATACCAGCTACACCGCCACCCCGGAGTTCAACCACGAGGGCACCCAGCTCAAGCACCTGATCCGCACTTTAAATGAGCACGGCATCGAGGTCATTCTGGATGTGGTGGTCAACCACACCGCCGAGGGCAACGAGCAGGGCCCCTTCTTCTCCTTTAAGGGCCTGGACAACAATATCTACTATATGCTCACCCCCGACGGCAAGTATTACAATTTCTCGGGGGTGGGCAACACCCTCAACTGCAACCATCCGGTGGTGCGGCAGTTCATTCTGGACTGTCTGCGGTACTGGGTGGTGGAGTACCGGGTGGACGGGTTCCGGTTTGACCTTGCCTCCATTCTGGGCCGGGACACCGACGGCGCTCCCCTGTCCGAACCGCCCCTGCTGGAGAGTCTGGCCTTCGATCCCATCCTGGGCCGGGTGAAGCTCATTGCCGAAGCCTGGGACGCCGGCGGACTGTATCAGGTGGGGTCCTTTCCCTCCTGGAACCGGTGGGCAGAATGGAACGGCAAGTACCGGGACGACCTGCGCTGCTTCCTGAAGGGAGACGGAGGTCTGGCCTGGGCGGCGGTCCAGCGCATCACCGGCTCCGCCGACCTGTATCCCCCCTCCCAGCGGCAGAACGCCTCGGTGAACTTCCTCACCTGCCACGACGGCTTTACCCTGTACGACCTGTACTCCTACGACGTCAAGCACAACGAGGCCAACGGCTGGGGCAACACCGACGGGGCCAACGACAACAACAGCTGGAACTGCGGCGTGGAGGGGGACACCGAGGACCCGGCGGTGCTGGCCCTTCGGGACCGGCTGATAAAAAACGCCTTCGCCGTGCTGCTGTGCAGCCGGGGCACTCCCATGTTCCTGGCGGGGGACGAATTTGCCAACACCCAGTTCGGCAACAACAACGCCTACTGCCAGGACAACGAGATCTCCTGGCTGGACTGGTCCCGGCTGGAAAACCACCAGGATCTGTTCCACTTTGTCTCGCAAATGATCGCCTTCCGCAAGGCTCACCCCATTATCCGGGGAGAGACCGCCCCCGCCCGGTGCGGCTGGCCCTCGGTGTCCCTTCACAATGGGGCGGCCTGGAACGCCAAGATGGATGAGCAGACCCGGCAGATCGGCGTGCTCTTCACCGGCCGGAACCAGGATGACACCGCCGACGACCTGATTCTGCTGGCGGTCAATTCCCACTGGGAGGCACATTGGCAGGGCCTGCCTGAGCTGCCCTCCGGCTTGCGGTGGAGTCTGGTGCTCCATACCGCCTGCCCCGATCCCTTTGCCGCCGGTCCTCTGTTCAGCGGCAATGGACTTCAGATGGGTCCCCGCTCGGTGGCCGTCTTTCATGCGGTCAGCGGACGCAGTTGATTCAAAAAAGCCTGCCGGAAAATTTCCGGCAGGCTTTTTCTGTTACATCAAGGGGGCAAAGTCCTTGTCGGTCTCCTTGATCCCGTTCCACATGGTCAGAAACATCACCGTCAGACTGGGCACCGCATCCCCCGTCAGCTTGACCCCCGTGTCCTTCCACCAGCCAAAGGGATGCGTCAGGTTAAAGTACTCGTCCGCCAGATTGTAACCGCCGGTAAAGCCCACCTTACCATCAATGACGGTAATCTTCCGGTGATCCCGGTTGTTCATAAAAATATTGAGTACCGGCATCAGGGGATTGAATACCCGGCACTGGATGCCCAGCTTTTCCATTCGTTTGATAAAAGCCGGGCTGATGAAGCCCATGCTGCCCATGTCGTCGTACAGCAGCCGCACTTCCACCCCCTGCCGGACCTTCTCCACCAGAATCTCCTCCAGGCCGTGGAAGGATTCGGAGTCCTCAATGGCGTGGTACTCCATAAAGATAAAGTGTTCCGCCTGCCGCAGGGTCTGCTTCTGGGCTTCCAACCCCTCTTCCGCCGTGGCATAATACTCTACATCGGTATTCTCATAGGCTGGAAACCCGGCCCGTCGTGAGAAATAGCGCAGCTGATTGGCGATCCCCTTGTCCTGCTCCTCCATCCGGGCCAGCACCGTCTCACTGTCGGGCAGGAGGTCCTGGGTCCGCTGCTGGAGGCGCTCAAACCGCCGGCGCATGACACGGGTACAGTTGGGACGTCCAAACATCAGATAGATGCACAGGCCCATCACAGGGAAAAAAAGGATCAGAATAATCCATGAGGCCTTCATAGGGCCAGTCATCTGCTTGCCATAGAGATTGAGCACCACCAGGAAGGCCAGCACGCTGGTGATAAGAGAGACAGCATAATAATAGTCGTTGAGCAGCAGCACCAGCCCTACGATCCAGGCCGCCTGGAGCAGTACGCTGAGAGCCACGAACAGCGCTCGTCCCACACTGTTTTTTACCGTCTCGTTCCGGCTGGATTTCACTCGGGCCACCTCCCCTTTTCGATGGATTCTTCCTATGGCAAGTATAGCCTCTGCCGCTCCGGAACGCAACCTCTTTCGGAGCGGTTCCTCTCTTCTTCCACAACGTACCCCTTCCTTTTTTCGTCAAAGTTGTATAACAAGACAAAAATCCACCAGTGCCCTTGCCAAGCACAAAAAAATCCGATATTATTTTACATGAATCAAACAAATGGGGAGGTACGGGGATGTCATCACTGCACTGGTTTTACGCAAACTGGCGATCCATCCACGGCACCAACCTGTCCAACCTCAGGGTCTGAAACCGTCAGGGCATCCGTATACCGGATGCCCTGATTTATTTTTTCCAGCCCTGAAAAATTTTTAGGTATACAGGAGGGTCTTATGAGCAAAAAAGTTGCTGTTGTCATGGGTTCCGACTCCGATCTGGACACCATGCGCCCCTGCATCCAGCGTCTGCAGTCCTTCGGCATTCCCGCTGAGGTCCGCATTATTTCCGCCCACCGCACCCCTGCTGCCGCTGAGGAACTGGCCTCCCACGCCATGGAAAACGGTTTCGGTGTTATCATTGCCGCTGCCGGCAAGGCCGCCCATCTGGCCGGTGTGCTGGCCGCCTACACCACCCTGCCCGTCATCGGCGTTCCCATCAAGACATCCATGATGGGCGGCCTGGACTCTCTGCTGTCCATGGTCCAGATGCCCAAGGGCATCCCCGTGGCCTGCGTGGCGGTGGATGGCGCTGACAACGCCGCTATCCTGGCCGCTCAGATGCTGGCCCTGTCCGATCCTGAACTGACCGACAAGCTGGTCCAGTTCAAGGCCCGCATGGCGGAAGAAGTGATGGAAAAAGACCGCCATATTGTAGAAAAACTGTAATCAAATCAATTTAGAATAGAAAAAGGAGCATCACGTCATGGCTTACGAGAAGAAAGAGCAGCTCTACGAAGGCAAGGCTAAGAAGGTTTTCGCCAGCAACGATCCCCAGGTGGTCATTGTGTCCTACAAGGACGACGCTACCGCTTTCAACGGCCTTAAGAAGGGCACCATCACCGGTAAGGGCGCTATCAACAACCGCATGACCAACAACCTGATGCGCCGCCTGGAGGAAAAGGGCGTGCCTACCCACTATGTGGAGGAGCTCAGCGACCGCGAGACCGCCGTGAAGAAGGTATCCATCGTCCCCCTGGAGGTCATTATCCGCAACATTTCCGCGGGTTCCTTCGCCAAGCGCTATGGCGTGGAGGAGGGCATCGTGTTTGACGAGCCCACCATCGAGTTCTCCTATAAGAACGACGACCTGGGCGATCCCCTCATCAACGACTATCACGCTCTGGCCCTGAAGCTGGCCACCAAGGAAGAGATCGAGCTCATCAAGAAGTACGCCTTTGCTGTCAACGACCTGCTGAAGGGCTTCATGAAGGAGATCGGCATCGATCTGGTGGACTTCAAGCTGGAGTTCGGCAAGACCGCCGACGGCACCATCGTGCTGGCCGACGAGATCTCCCCCGACACCTGCCGCCTGTGGGATGAGAAGACCCACGAGAAGCTGGACAAGGACCGCTTCCGCCGGGATCTGGGCGGCGCCGAAGAGGCCTATGAAGAGGTCATGCGCCGTCTGATGGGGGACAAGTAAGGCATGGGCGGTTTCTTTGGCACTATCTCTAAGCGCGACTGCGTCATGGACGTGTTCTTCGGCACCGACTACCATTCCCACCTGGGTACCAAGCGGGGCGGCATGGCGGTCTATGATCCCAAGATCGGTTTTCAGCGCCAGATCCACAACATTGAGAACACCCCCTTCCGTACCAAGTTCGACAAAGACCTGGCCGAGTTCAAAGGCTGCTCCGCCATCGGCTGCATCAGCGACACCGACCCTCAGCCCCTGCTGGTGCGCTCCCATCTGGGTCTGTACGCCATCATTACGGTAGGCATCATCAACAACTCCGAGGCGCTGATCGAGCGGTACTTCTCCGACCATGGTCACCAGTTTATGGCCATGAGTTCGGGTAAGGTGAACGCTACCGAGCTGGCCGCCGCCCTCATCAACCAGAAGGACGACCTGGTTTCCGGCATCCGCCACGCCCAGGAGGAGATTGACGGCTCCTGCACCATGCTTATCCTCACCCCCGACGGCATCATCGCCGCTCGGGACAAGCTGGGCCGTCTGCCGGTACTCATCGGCCAGAACGACGAGGGCTGCTGTGTCTCCTTTGAATCCTTCGCCTACCACAAGCTGGGCTACATCGACGCCTACGAGCTGGGCCCCGGCGAGGTGGTCAAGGTAACCGCCAGAGGCTGGGAGACCCTGGCCCCTGCCGGCGACAAAATGAAGATCTGCGCCTTCCTGTGGACCTACTACGGCTACCCCAACTCCAACTATGAGGGAGTCAACGTGGAGGTCATGCGCTACCGCAACGGCGAGATCATGGCCCGGGATGAGGTCCGGAAAGGACAGCTTCCCAAGGTGGACTATGTGGCCGGCGTGCCCGACTCCGGCGTGCCCCACGCCATCGGCTTTGCCAACCGCAGCGGCAAGCCCTTTGCCCGCCCCTTTGTGAAATACACCCCCACCTGGCCCCGCTCCTTCATGCCCGCCAATCAGGCGGCCCGCAACCAGGTAGCTAAAATGAAGCAGATCCCCGTGCCCGAGCTCATCGAGGGCAAGAAGCTGCTCTTTGTGGACGACTCCATCGTCCGCGGCACCCAGCTGAGGGAAACGGTAGAATTTCTCTACGAGTCTGGTGCTGAAGAAGTTCATATGCGCTCGGCCTGCCCCCCCATCATGTACGGCTGCAAATATCTGAACTTCTCCCGCAGCAACTCCGACATGGAGCTGCTGGCTCGGCGCACCATCCAGAACCTGGAGGGTGACGAGGGGCAGCAGCATCTGGAGGAATATGCCGACTCCTCCACAGAGCGAGGCCAGTGTATGCTCAAGGCCATCTGTAAGGAAATGGGCTTCGATTCCCTGGGCTATCAGTCTCTGGATGGCCTGCTGGAGGCCATCGGCATCGACCGTGACAAGATCTGTACCTACTGCTGGACCGGTAAGGAATAACCGGTCCGTCCGGTTTCCACGTCCAAGCCCCTGACGCAAAGGAAGAAAAACCATGGCAACAATTCATGAAGAATGTGGTGTTTTCGGCGTATGTGTGGCCGGTATGACCCACGCCGCCTCTGTTACTTACAACGCGCTCTATGCCCTCCAACACCGGGGCCAGGAGAGCGCCGGTATGGCCATCAATGACGATGGCGTCATCACCAGCCACAAGGACGTGGGACTGGTCAGCGAAGTATTTACCCCTGAAGTTCTGGAGCACCTGGGTCCCGGCAGTATGGCCGTGGGCCATGTGCGCTACGCCACCACCGGCCGCAAGAGCCGTACCAATGCCCAGCCCATGGTCATCAACCATGTGAAGGGTTCCATGGCTCTGGCCCACAACGGCAATTTGACCAACGCCGCCGAGCTGCGGGAGAAGCTGGAGCTGTCCGGCGCCATCTTCCACACCACCAGCGACACCGAGGTCATCGCCTACACCATCACAGGCGCCCGGCTGAAAGCCCCCTCCATCGAGGAGGCCGTGTCCGCCGCCATGGATGTGATCCAGGGGGCCTATTCCCTGGTGCTTCTCTCCCCCCGCAAGCTGATCGCCGCCCGGGACCCCAACGGCTTCCGGCCTCTGTGCATCGGTACTCTGGACGGCGGCTATGTGTTCGCCTCGGAGAGCCGCGCTCTGGACGCCATCGGCGCCCACTTCCTCCGGGATGTGGAACCCGGCGAAATCGTCATCGCCGACCAGTCCGGCCTGCGGAGCATACGGACCCACTGCGGCAAGGCCAAGAGCAGCCTGTGTGTGTTTGAGTTTATCTACTTTGCCCGGCCTGACTCGGTGATCGACGGTGCCGGCGTCCACGAGGCTCGGCTCCGTGCAGGAGCCTTCCTGGCCCTGGAGCATCCGGTCCAGGCCGACATCGTGATCGGCGTGCCCGACTCCGGCATCGATGCCGCCATCGGCTATGCCCGGCAGTCCGGCATCCCCTACGGCACCGGCTTCATCAAGAACAAGTACATCGCCCGCACCTTCATCGCCCCCGGCCAGAAAAACCGGGAGGACAAGGTGCGTATCAAGCTCAACCCCATTTCCTCCGTAGTACGGGGCAAGCGGGTAGTCATCATCGACGACTCCATCGTCCGGGGTACTACCTCCGCCCGCATCGTGGGGCTGCTGCGGGAGGCCGGGGCCACAGAGGTCCATATGCGGGTCTCCGCACCCCCCTTCCTCCATCCCTGTTACTTCGGCACCGATATCGACTCCCGGGATCACCTCATCGCCTGCAATCACACGGTGGAGGAGATCGCCCAGATTATCGGCGCCGACTCCCTGGGCTACCTCAGCGTGGACAGCGTCCATAAATTGGCCAACGGCTGCGGTTGCACCTTCTGCGACGGCTGCTTCACCGGCAGCTATCCGGTGCCCGTGCCGGAAGCCCGGGAAAAATTCCGTTTTGAACAGAAAATCGGTCAAACCCAATAATCGAGGAGGTTTCTCCGTATGAAAAATTCTCACTCTGAGTCCTACGCCGCCGCCGGCGTGGATGTGACCGCCGGCTATGAGTCGGTAGAACGCATCAAGCCCATGGTGGAATCCACCTATATCCCCGGCGTCATGGGCACCCTGGGCGGCTTTGGCGGTCTGTTTGCCCCCGATATGGCGGGCATGAAGAAGCCCGTGCTGGTGTCCGGCACCGACGGCGTGGGCACCAAGCTGCGCCTGGCCCAGCTGATGAACAAGCACGACACCATCGGCATCGACTGCGTGGCCATGTGCGTCAACGATATCATCTGCGGCGGTGCCACTCCCCTGTTCTTCCTGGATTATATCGCCTGCGGCAAGAACGATCCCGCCCGCATCGCCGACATCGTGGCTGGTATCACCGAGGGCTGCCGCCAGGCGGGCTGCGCCCTGGTGGGCGGCGAGACCGCCGAGCACCCCGGCCTGATGGCGGAGGACGACTACGATGTGGCCGGTTTCTCCGTGGGCATTGTAGACGAGGAGAAGATCATCGACGGCAAGGCCCTGGCCGCAGGCGATACCCTCATCGGTCTGGCCTCCACCGGCGTCCACTCCAACGGCTTCTCCCTGGTCCGTAAGGTGCTGGACGTGGAGCACGCCGACCTGACCTCCCCCATGGAGGAGCTGGGCGGCAAGAGCCTGGGTAAGACCCTGCTCACTCCCACCCGCATCTATGTCAAAGCGATCCTGGCCCTGCTGAAGGGCGGCATCGACGTTCATGCCATCAGCCATATCACCGGCGGCGGCTTCTACGAGAACGTGCCCCGCATGATGACCGAAGGACTCACCGCCCGCATTGATCTGAGCACCTTCCCCCGCCTGCCCATTTTCGATCTCATCGAAAAGAAGGGCGGCATTCCCACCCGGGATATGTACAACACCTTCAACATGGGCATCGGCATGATCCTGGCCCTTCCCGCCGCTCAGGCGGAGCAGGCCATGGAACTGCTGGCCCAGGCCGGCGAGCAGGCCTACGTCATCGGCTCTGTGGTTGACGGCGACGCCGGGGTGGAACTGGTATGACCCGAATCGCTGTACTGGTCTCCGGCGGCGGGACCAATCTCCAGGCCCTCATCGGCGCCCGGGACCGGGGAGAGCTGGGCGGCGGAGAACTGGCCGCCGTCATCTCCTCCAAAGCCGACGCCTATGCCCTGGAGCGAGCAAAAAACGCCGGTATCCCCGGTTATGTGGTAGCCCGGAAGGACTACGACTCAAACCGCGCCATGACCCAGGCCCTGGTAGCCAAGCTGAAGGAACTGGGCATCGATCTGGTGGTGCTGGCCGGTTTCATGCACATTCTGACTGAGGAAATGGTGCAGGCCTACCCCAACGCCATCCTCAACGTTCATCCCGCCCTCATCCCGTCCTTCTGCGGGGCGGGCTATTATGGCCTTCACGTCCACGAAAAGGCCCTGGCCTACGGTTTGAAGGTCACTGGCGCCACCGTTCACTTTGTGAATGAGGAGCCCGACGGCGGCCCCATCGTCCTCCAGAAAGCGGTGGACATTCTGCCCGGCGACACCCCCGAGGTGCTCCAGCGCCGGGTCATGGAGCAGGCCGAGTGGCATATTCTACCCCAGGCCGTCGCTCTGTTCTGTCAAGGCCGCCTCTCCGTGGAGGGACGGATCGTTACCATCAAAGAAGGGGAATGATGTTATGAAAACGCTGGACCTGACCCAACTGCTGCAAAGCAATCCCTATCCCGGCCGCGGCATCGTGCTGGGCCGCTCCGCCGACGACACCAAGGCGGTCATCGCCTACTTCATCATGGGCCGCAGCGAGAACTCCCGCAACCGTGTGTTTGTGGAGACCCCCGACGGCATCCGCACCCAGGCCTTTGATCCCTCCAAGATGACCGACCCCTCCCTCATCATCTACAATCCAGTCCGGGTGTTCGGCGCCTCCACCATTGTCACCAACGGTGACCAGACCGACACCATCCGGGAGGGCCTGGCCGCCGGCAAGACCTTCTCTCAGGCTCTACATACCCGCACCTTCGAGCCGGATGAGCCCAACTACACCCCCCGTATTTCCGGTCTGGTAAAGAAGGACGGCGACTATGTGCTCTCCATCCTGAAGAGCGCCGACGGCGATCCCGCCTCCTGCCGCCGCTACTTCTATGCCTATGAGAAGCCCCTGGCCGGTCAGGGCCACTTCATCCACACCTACATGGGAGACGGCAATCCCCTGCCCTCCTTCGAGGGTGAGCCGGAGCAGATCGCCATCACCAGCGAGACTCCCGAGGAATTTGCCCAGCTGATCTGGAACAGCCTCAATGAGGAGAACAAGGTCTCCCTCTTTGTGCGCTATATCGACATCATGACCGGCAACTGGGAGACCGTCATCCTCAACAAGCATCAGTAAAAAGGAGGAAGCACAGAACATGACCGAACTGGAGCTGAAATACGGCTGCAACCCCAATCAGAAGCCCGCCCGCATCTTTATGGAGTCCGGCGAGCTGCCCATCAAGGTGCTTAACGGCAAACCTGGCTACATCAACTTTCTGGACGCGCTGAACTCCTGGCAGCTGGTCAAGGAGCTGAAGGAGGCCACCGGCCTGCCCGCCGCCGCTTCCTTCAAGCACGTCTCCCCCGCAGGCGCTGCTGTGGGCACTCCCCTCACCGACGTGGAGAAGAAGATCTACTTTGCGGAGGACATGGACCTGTCCCCCATCGCCTGCGCCTATGTGAAGGCCCGCGGCGCCGACCGGCTGTGCTCCTACGGCGACTGGGCCGCCCTGTCCGACGTGTGCGACGCCCAGACCGCCCGCTATCTGGCTCTGGAGGTGTCCGACGGCGTCATCGCCCCCGGCTACACTGAGGAGGCCCTGGCCATCCTCAAGACCAAGCGCAAGGGCGGCTACAACGTGGTGGAGATCGATCCCAACTACGTCCCCAAGGCCATCGAGCACAAGGACGTGTTCGGCATCACCTTTGAGCAGGGCCGTAACAACCATGAGATCAACGCCGACCTGCTGAACAACATCGTTACCGACAACAAAGAGCTGCCCGAGCACGCCAAGCGGGATATGCTCATCTCCTTGATCACCCTGAAATACACCCAGTCCAACTCCGTGTGCTATGTGAAGGACGGTCAGGCCATCGGTGTGGGTGCCGGCCAGCAGAGCCGCATCCACTGCACCCGTCTGGCAGGCAACAAAGCGGACAACTGGCTGCTGCGCCAGCATCCCAAGGTTCTGGGCCTCCAGTTCGTGGACGGCATCCGCCGCCCCGATCGGGACAACGCCATCGACGTGTACATCTCCGACGAGTACGAGGATGTGCTGGCCGAGGGCGTGTGGCAGAACACCTTCAAGGTCAAGCCCGAGGTGCTCACCGCTGAGGAGAAAAAGGCCTGGATCGCTACCCAGTCCGGTGTGACCGTGGGTTCCGACGCCTTCTTCCCCTTCGGTGACAACGTGGAGCGGGCCCGCAAGTCCGGCGTGTCCTACATCGTGCAGCCCGGCGGCTCCATCCGGGACGACCACGTCATTGCCACCTGCAATAAGTACGGCATTGTCATGGCCTTTACCGGGATGCGGCTGTTCCACCATTAAACCAGTTCCAGGGGGTATCCAATACCCCCTGGATACGCAGAACTGCGCCAATGTACATTGGCGCAGTTCTGCGATACCCCCGGTTTCGCGCCCACGGCGCGGGTCGGGGTATGTCTGGGAGAAGTGAATTCTCCCAGACATACATCTGATTTTTTCGCTCCGGGGTCACGGAGCGCAACACCCTCCGCGAAAAAGCTTTTCGCTACGCGAAAAGGACGGGGGTAACGAAACGAGGTTTGAACATGAAGGTATTAGTCGTAGGCGGAGGCGGGCGGGAGCACGCCATCTGCTGGAAGCTGTCCCAGAGCCCCCATGTCACCCGGCTCTACTGCGCCCCCGGCAACGGCGGCATTGAATCCATCGCCCAGTGCGTTCCCATCGCCGCCACCGACGTGGACGGTATGGTGAAGTGGGCCAAGAGCCACGCCATGGATTTTGTGGTGGTAGCCCCCGATGATCCCCTGGCTCTGGGCATGGTGGACGCCATGGAGGCGGCGGGTATCCCTGCCTTCGGCCCCACCGCGGACGCCGCCATCATCGAGGCCAGCAAGATCTTCTCCAAGAACCTGATGAAGAAGTACAACATCCCCACCGCCAAATATGAGACCTTTACCGACATGGACGCCGCTCTGGCCTATGTGGAAGCTCAGGGCGCCCCCATCGTGGTTAAGGCCGACGGCCTGGCTCTGGGTAAGGGCGTGATTGTGGCCCAGACTGTGGAGGAGGCCAAGGATGCCGTCCGCTCCATGATGAGCGATCACCGTTTCGGCGAGGCTGGGGCCAAGGTCGTCATCGAGGAGTGCATGACCGGACCCGAGGTCACCGTGCTGGCCTTCTGCGATGGAGAGCATATTTTGTGTATGCCCTCCTCTCAGGACCATAAGCGGGCCTATGACGACAACCAGGGCCCCAATACCGGCGGCATGGGCGCCATCTCCCCCTCCCCCAACTATACCGCCGCCGTGGCCATCCAGTGTATGCGGGACATCTTCCTGCCCACCGTAGCAGCACTGAAGGCGGAGGGCCGCCCCTTCAAGGGCGTCATCTACTTCGGCCTCATGATTACTCCCGAGGGTCCCAAGGTGGTGGAGTACAACGCCCGCTTCGGCGATCCCGAGTGTCAGGCCGTCCTCTCTCTGCTGGACTCCGACCTGATGGAGATCTTCGCCGCCTGCCGTGAGGGCCAGCTCAACAAGATGGATATCCGCTGGAAGCCCGGCGCGGCCTGCTGCCTTGTGCTGGCCTCCGGCGGCTACCCCGGCAGCTATCAGAAGGGCTACCCCATTACCGGCCTGGAGGAGGCCGGCGAGACCGCCGTGGTATTCCACGCCGGTACCAAGCTGGACGACAACGGTGATATCGTTACCAATGGTGGTCGTGTTCTGGGCGTCACCGCCGTGGGCGACAGTCTGGATGAGGCCATCGACGGCGCTTACGCCGCCGCCAAGCACATTCACTTCCAGGATATGCACTTCCGCACTGACATTGGTCGGGTATAAACGCCATAAAAAAGGCCTCCGGCCGGGAAATCCCGGCTGGAGGCCTTTTTCTTAGTTGAATTTCTCCATCCAGTAATGGTCGTTATCCTCACAGACTTTGATCCCGTCCTGGTAGCGATAGCCCAGTTTCAAATAGAACTCGTGGGAGGTCAGAGAAGCGGAAACCGCCACACGCTTGGCAGCCCGGAACAGCGGGTCAGCCTCCAGGGTCTGCACCAATTTTCTGCCCACACCCTTGCCTTCCCAGTCAGGCCGTACAAACAGGGCCCTGATCTCGCACTCCCCCGGCCGGTCCTCCATAGGCGCCACAGAGCCGCAGGCCAGCAGCTCATCCCCCAGCATAGCCACATAGCTGTGTCCGCCTGATTTGGGGATAGCAGCCACACCTTCCGGATTGTAATACTCTACAAACTCCATCAGAGCCTCGCGGGGATAGTCCCGAATATTGACCTCCAGCAACACCCGGCCGATGAGGGCCGATACCTCAGCCACCTGGTTCTCCTCCATGGGGCGTATGCAGATTTGTTCCACTATCTTCTCGCTCCTTTTCATCCGTCGGTGCGGATATCTTAATTCGCTCTCAGTATACGCCGATATTCAGAGGCTGACAAGACGCTTGCGTCAATTCAGGCCGTCCCCACACGGGAGTCCTTTCGTTTCTCCTCCTCGCTGAGCTTCACAAAGGGGACCAGATCATGGTGGAGCTTTGCCAGATCATTTCTGCTCTCCGGTGAGACAGATCCGCTGAACCGGTAGCCCTCGGACCGCATATAGGCGTTCCAGCGCCTGTGCTCCAGCTCCTCAATGGTTCTCCGCTCATCTGGAGTCAGCTCACTTTCCTTCTTTGAGGCCCCAGGGATTCCGCATAAGATCCGCATTTTCAAATGGATTGCCGCAGCAACGGAAGAACGATAGTTAAATTCGTATGCCCAAAAGGCGCTCTCTGTTCCCCATTTCAGATGCCGCTCCAATGCGGCCTGTTCCAACTCCGAGTCCAGAATGACTTCTTGAGAATAGGATTCATTCAAATCCCCAATGAAGGAAATGCGATACCGATTGCCCCGGTAATCGGTGATCCCCTCCAATGCCTTTTTCTTCAAAGGATCATATACAATGGTCTGAATTGTAGGATGCTGTCCTTGACGTTCACACATGATTCTGGCATTGATCGCCGCCTCAACGTTCCGGCCATCATCCCCCAGCGCTACAAAGACGTGGCTGATTGGTCCGATGGCATGAAAGCAGTCCGCATACCGGGCGGTCTGCACATCCATTCCTCCATGGATCACAATATGATACTGCGCTTCGCCCGGCGTAGCGGTTCCGTTGCGCTCCGGCGACATCAATTCCGGACACAGCGCGGTAAACCGCTCCTCTGCGTCATTTCTTTGGTCAAAGACGTGAATTTTTACCTGATACCCGTCCATTTGACAAAACCAGGATAAGGCTTTCAGCATCTCCGTGCCATACCGGCCCAAACCAATCAGTACCACCGATATCAGCTTATAGGTCCCGCAGTCTATGGCCCCCTCAAACAGAGAACCGCCTTCCCGGTACAGGGTCTGACTGATCAGAGACCGGATCACATTCACTCTCCGGACCCGCATTCCGCCATCCACAGCAGTCTGGAACAAAACCTCGCTTTCCACCCTGGTGGAGAAAACATACAGGCGGAAATTGGGGAGGTTTTTATACGCCTCCACCAACTTGATGGACTGCTCAATATTTTCGGACTCATTCTCCCCTATCGCAATTAAAGACACACAGCTTCTCTTGCTGTGGACGTTCCAGCTGATATCAACGATGTCCTTTTTGAAGCAGACCGCTTTCAGCTCTCTTGCCTTCTCACACAGCTCAAAGATAGACTCCTCATGGTTCTCAAATACATCCATAAAAACAAGCAGACAGCGTCTGTCCTTCTCCTGGATGCTTCGCGCCAGAACCAGAGCCTGCTCGTTCAGTTCGGAAAAAACATAAACGTCGGTCCCATAGTGAAACAGCAAGGAGCGATAAGCGGAAATATTCTTAAAAAAGGACAGGACAAAGCCAAAGGTAAGAGCGGGAGCCAGTACATACAGCACTGCGGCAACAACCGAGTACCCGGTACGTACCACACCGTCTGGTAAAGCGGAGGTAAATGCCAGTACACCGTCAAACTCCCCATCCAGCACAAACAGCCTCATGGTACTGTGAATGGACAGCAGTACGCTGTTTATCCCTCCCACAAAATCCTTTGGGAGCTGCTCCAGATGAAGGGGGAGAAACAGCAGGACCGCAGCAAGGAATACCCCGGCCAGGACGCACTTGACCGGCGACAGAAACCGCCCCCGCTGATAGGGCGCTCTATATATCCTGACAGCGGCAATCAGGCTGCCCGCCAGAAGCAGCACCGAAAGGTAAAAACAACAATCTGCCCACATATCAATTTCCTTCCTGTGAGGCGGCCTGTCCGCCATACAGCTTTTTAGACTCGCTCATGCCTCCGGGAACAGGTCCAGACACAGCGAACCTTCTGAGTGGAAATAGGTATACTGACTGACCGGATAGCCTGCCTGCTCCAGCACAGCGGTCATAGCCTCCCCGTCCTGTACCAACTCCATCAGCTGAGCATATACCGCTTCATCTGCGGCCAGTACAGTAAGGCTTCCGCCAGTCTGAGAGGAGAAGATCCGGACCAGTTCTTCTGTGTTGAACTGCTCCAGCACCCAGCCGTTGCGGTAGTGGTAATTGCACGCCACCGCGGAACTGGGCGTCATCTCCGCGCCTCGCTCCGGCTCCGCAAAATGGGTAGAGGCCATACGCTCACTGGTAACTGCAAACCAGCTATAAGTATGTCCGTCCGGATGTGTCTCCTGGTCGTCCCATGTCACGTCGGTATAATATACCTCCCCATCCAGAACCACCTTTGTCCAGGCATGGGACTGGGCACCTGTTCCATTGTCAGCAGTACCCCGCACTGTCTCGGCCTGGATACCGGCCCGGCGCAGGAGGTACACGTAGGCCTGACTGTATCCGGAACACACACACCGTCCATTTACCAACGCACCGTACAGGTCCTGATCGCTGCCGTCGCTGCTGCTCTGATATACAATGTGATCACACAGCCAGTCATGCAGGCTCAGGGCAGTCTTATAGTCTCCCGCCCCTTCTGGAATGGCAGCCAGCGCCTGGGCCTCCGCTTGCTCCACCTGTTCCCGTCGGGCGGTCAGATCCGTATATTTCCAGTCAAATTCCACCTGATACTCCGTATCGCTGCCAACCAATTCGTAGCCTTCCAACCAGAAGAATTCCGGCTGACGCTGGAGCTGTTCCAGCACTTGCCCGATTTGCTCCATACTCATATCTTCCGCTGTAAAGTTCACTACCTGCTGCTGCCCGTCTACCTGCTCATAGAGATATTGGTAGAGGATACTCTCCGGATCTTCCTTCTCAGGGCGCTCTGTAACGACCACAGACGGCGTCTGAAGACTTGTCGTGACCTGAGGTAAGGGTAATTCTGTTTCAATCGGAGAGGCCGCTGTAGACCCTTCCTTGGGCGAGAGCAGCATCCGCACCAGCACCACACCTATGCCTATCACCAGAAACAAAACAATCAGCAGCACCACACCGGAGGCGCTCCGCCTGCGTCTCTTCGATCTTCTCTTTTTCTTCATATCCGCTCTTCCCCTCTCCACCATACTGTTGTTCTACATTTTTCTCATTATACCATATCATATGATATTTTCCAGTATATACAAAGAAGAAAACCGGTTACCTACCGATAACCGGTTCTCTTCTTGTCCAAACAATATAGATGCAAACTAAGACTAGCAGCCCAAGCAGTGAGCGGCGCATTTACGCCAAACATTTTGATTGCTCAAGAAATCAAAAAGAAAACCGACTATCTTTCGATAGTCGGTTTTTGGAGGCGACACCCAGATTCGAACTGGGGGTGGAGCTTTTGCAGAGCTCTGCCTTACCACTTGGCTATGTCGCCATATGGATAAAAGGAAGGGCGGACCTTCCTTTTATCATTTTTGGAGCAGGTGACGAGGCTCGAACTCGCTACCTCCACCTTGGCAAGGTGGCGCTCTACCAGATGAGCTACACCTGCATCTGTTTCCATCCTATGAAAAGAATGAAACACATATGCCTGAATTTTGAAGGTGCCCCTGGTGGATACCTTGCGGTATCCACCAGGAACGGTGGTGCCTCCGGCCGGAATCGAACCAGCGACACGGGGATTTTCAGTCCCCTGCTCTACCAACTGAGCTACAGAGGCAAATGGCGACGCGGAAGGGACTTGAACCCTCGACCTCCGGCGTGACAGGCCGGCGTTCTAACCAACTGAACTACCGCGCCAGACGGTAGGGGGTACGGGAGCTCCCAGAAAGGGAGTGGTGGGAACAACAGGGCTCGAACCTGTGACATCATGCTTGTAAGGCATGCGCTCTCCCAGCTGAGCTATGCTCCCTCGTTCTTCTTTCGCTTTCGTTTGGCTGTCGGGCTAAGCGACGAAAGTTATTATACAAGAACGACCCCCAGTTGTCAACAACTTTTTTCGATTTTTTTCAAAAAATCAAATCGAATTCAGAAGGCCTTGCAATTCCTCGCCTGTAAAGTCATAAACCTTGTCGCAAAACTGGCAGGTGAGCTCCGCTTTGCCCTGATCTTTGATGAGAGACTCCAGTTCTTCCCGGCCCATACTGATGAGGGCGCGGGTCACCCGCTCACGGCTGCAATAGCAGCGGTACTCCACCGGCTCCTCACTGAGGACCTCCAGGTCAAAGGCAGACAGAACACGCTCCACCAGGCTGCGGGCACTCTCACCGTTGCGCATAGCCTCGGTAACGGGGCCCACCTTGGCAATGCCCTCTTCAATAGCAGTAATAACGCTGTCGTCTGCACCAGGCAGCAGCTGAATCAGATAACCACCGGCGCACAGTACACTCTGATCCACGTCCACCAGCACACCTAGGGCGCAGGCGGAAGGGATCTGCTCACTTTCCGCAAAATAAGAAGTGATGTCCTCGGCGATCTCACCGGATACCAGAGGGATGGTACCCACATAGGGCTCCTTTATGTTCATGTCCTTGATGACAGTAAGGGAGCCGTCCTTGCCCACAGCAGAACCCACATCCAGCTTGGCAGGGCCCTTCAAAGGCAGGTCAACCAGGGGGTTGACCACATAGCCCCGTGCATTGCCGGCGCTGTCGGACACCACAGTGATGCCGCCCAGAGGTCCATCGCCCTTGATCCGCAGGGTAACAGAGCCGTTTTCCTCCTTCAGTTGGTTGCCCATCATGGAGGCGGCCATCAGGGAGCGGCCCAGAGCCGCAGTAGCCACCGGCAGGGTCTTATGGATCTGTCTGGCCCGCTCCACCATGGCCCGGGCGGAAATGGCCGAGGCCTTGACGGGAGCGTCCTTGGCCAGAACGCGAATGATCGAATCTGACATACGTTTAAAATTCCTTTCGTGCGGCGAAAAAGATGCGCTGTTCCCCCGGTCCGGGGCGGCGCATCTTCAGTTCGCCATATTGCTTGATCTGCCGAAAACCGGCCTGGCGCAGCATCTGCTCCAGCTCTTCCGGCTCATAGGCGTATTCCTCATGGACCTCCTCCATCCGGCTCCACAGTCCATTCTCCTCCCGGCAGAAGATATCGAAGCCGTAGGTACAGATACGCCGGCGGGGCGAGTATTCCGCCCGCCAGATACAGCAGGCTTCCTCATCCTCATCCATGAAAAGCTGACCGTCCAGCCCCTTCAGCTTGTCCGGGGTATTGATGTCAAAGAGAAACAGTCCTCCCGGCATCAAAAAGGTATGGACCCGCTGAAAGGCCCGCGCCAGTTTTTTGGGCTGGGTAACATAGTTTACACTGTCCAGACAACAGACACAGGCATCGATGGTACCATACAGGTCCAACTTCTCCATGGCCTGGTGCAGAAAGATAGGAGGAATCCCCTCCACGTCCCGGGCCTTCTCGGCTGCCTGGGCCAGCATCTCCTCTGACAGGTCGGCGCCGATCATCTCGTACCCCCGCTGGGCCAGCTCACAGGTCAGGGTACCAGTACCGCAGGCCAGATCCAGCACAGTATGGATGGGCAGCTTACTGCGGGCAAAGTGCTTCTCCAGGTAGTCGGCCCAAGCGGCGTAAGGAACGTCGGCTGTAAAACGGTCATAACAGCCGGCCAGATATTCATACGCCATTGCCGCTCTGCTTCTCCTTGATCCGGGGCAGCACGGCCTGATAGCCGTCGGCACCGTACTGCAAAGACCGGTTCACCCGGCTGATGGTGGCACTGGAAGCGCCGGTGCGCTCCAGAATGTCGTTGTAGATCATGCCCTCGGACAACAGCATTGCCACTTCAAAACGCTGTTCCATGGCCCGCAGTTCCGCCACCGTACAGAGGTCGGAAAAGAACTTCCGGCACTCGTCCAGGTCCTTCAGGGTGAGGATCGCTTCATACAGCAGATCACTGTGTTCCCGCTTTTCGTTTTTCGTCATAGAGTGTTTGACCTCCTGATGATTCTCTTTCGGAAACCGGCGGGCAGCTTCTTAGCCGCCCGTTTTTCTTATTTTATCAAAGTGAAGTGTGGAAGTAAACCTCTTTTTTTACTTTTCCAACAAAACGCGGTGTTCTGGAAGGTGATGGCAATCATTTTATGACATTTTTTCTCTTTTTTTGCCTTGATTCAAGGGAGAAAGCGTACTATAATACCGCGTGGGGAATGATATCCCCATGGATTGCCGACGGGAAAAGGCCAATGCGCGAATCCCCGCGGCAGGAGGAATCCAATATGGTGAAAGCAATTGTAGGCGCCAACTGGGGCGACGAAGGCAAGGGCAAGATCACCGATCTGCTGGCGGAGAAGTCCGATGTAGTCATCCGCTTCCAGGGAGGCGCCAACGCAGGCCATACCATTATCTGCGATTATGGTAAATTCGCTCTGCATCAGCTGCCTTCCGGCGTATTCTACTCCCACACCACCAACATCATCGGCAATGGTGTGGCCCTGGATGTAACGAAATTTGCTGCTGAGCTCAAGCATCTGGAGGACGGCGGCGTACCTGCCCCCCACATTATCGTGGATCAGCGGACTCAGTTGCTGATGAGCTACCATGTGCTGCTGGACAGCTGCGAGGAGGAACGCCTGGCCGGCGCCGCCTTCGGCTCCACCAAGTCCGGTATCGCTCCTTTCTATTCTGACAAGTATGCCAAAATCGGTATTCAGGTGGCCGATCTGTGGTATGAGGACCGGCTCAAGGCTCAGCTGGAACATATCTGTGCCCTGAAAAACGTTCTTCTGGAGCATCTTTATCATAAGCCTCTTCTGGACCCCAAGGATCTGTTTGAGGAACTGATGGGCTATAAGAAGATCCTGGAGCCTTACGTGGGCGACGCGGTCAGCTTTGTGCACCAGGCCCTGAAGGAGGGCAAGCAGGTGCTGCTGGAGGGTCAGCTGGGCTCCATGAAGGATCCCAACCTGGGCATCTGCCCCATGACCACCTCCTCCCACACGCTGGCCGGCTTCGGTACTGTGGGCGGCGGAGTACCTCCCACGGCATTTTCCGACATCGTGACTGTAACCAAGGCCTATTCTTCCGCCGTGGGCGCCGGCGCTTTCGTCAGCGAACTCTTCGGGGATGAGGCCGAGGAGCTGCGCCGCCGGGGCGGTGACGCCGGCGAGTACGGCGCTACCACCGGTCGTCCCCGCCGGGTGGGCTGGTTTGATGCCGTGGCTACCCGGTACGGCTGCATGGTGCAGGGTACCACTCAGGTGGCTCTCACCGCCATTGACTGTCTGGGCTATCTGGATGAGATCAAGGTATGTACTGGCTACGAGATCAACGGTAAAGTGACCCGGGACTTCCCGGTACCCGCCCTGCTGGATCAGGCCAAGCCGGTCTATACCACTCTGCCCGGCTGGAAGTGCGATATCCGGGGCGTTACCGACTTTGATGCCCTGCCCCAGCAGGCCAAGGATTATGTGACCTTCCTGGAGAAGGAGATCGAGTGCCCCATCACCATCGTCTCCACCGGCCCCAAGCGCCACGAGATCTGCTATCGATAAAAACAGAGAACCCGGTCCGGAAATCCGGACCGGGTTCATACTGTATACAGTACTTACATATTCGCTTTGGTCAGGGAGGCCAGCAGCAGCCGGGCACCGTGCTGGAGATACTCCTCCCGGGTCAGGCCCAAGGTGCGCTGGATGTAATTCTCCCTCTGCTCAGCGGTATGTACCATACCGGAGAGAGCAGACCAGAACAGGAGAACGGTCTCCATGGGAGGCAGCTGAGAACGCACCGCGCCGTCCGCTGCACCCCGTACCAGGAAATCAGCCAGTTCCTGTTCAATCTCATCGCTGACCCGCAGGATATCGGACAACCCCTTCTGGAGGGTGTCGCCATCCTGAGACAGGGGGATAGAACCAGTGGCGGCATCGTAGGCAGTGGGATTTTCATCATAGAAACGCACGATCGCCTGGCACACCGCGTCATAGGCCTGGAACCAATCACTGTGGCTCTCAATGGCCTCATGCAGCTTCTTCTTCAGCAGCACCATCCCACTGAGGAGGATTGCGTTGATGATCTCCTCCTTGCTCTGAAAATAGACATACAAAGTCGCCTTGCTGTACTCGGCCTCTCGGGCAATGTCATCCATGGTGGTCTTTTCGGTGCCCTTTTCCGCAAACAGCCGCTCGGCAGCGGCCAGGATGGAGCCCCGATGGAATTCAGTCAATGCCTGTTTTTTGCTCATCGTACTTCCAACCTTTCCATACCCTTTCAGTTATTATACCTTTGGTTTAAGAAATGATATCACGGATTGGAATAGATTGCAAGGTTTTTTGTGATTTTTCAGCGCTCATAGCGAAAGAATGAGAACGCTGTCACAAAAAAATTCTTGCCAAATATAAGGGCATATGCTATAATGCCTAAGTCAATAAGCCCATGCAGGTATAGTTCAGTGGCAGAACGTCAGCTTCCCAAGCTGAATATGAGGGTTCGATTCCCTTTACCTGCTCCAACAAAGAAAACCCTGTATCCGCAACGGATACAGGGTTTTTTCTTACTCTTGCAACGGAAAGAGCGATTCCAGTTTAGTGTGTGCGTTTCCGGTTTCGGTAGTGCAAAACCTGAATTTAACACACAAATTGCACACGGCGTTACACACGGATTTACCGGCGGGCGGTATCCAGCAGTACCTTCACGGCATTATCGTTGTATTGCTCTCCGTCCACGTTGTTGATAGTGGCGCTGTCACCATCAACCGTCTGGGTGGTGGTTGTTTCGGTGGCGGTCGTGGTTTCCTCGATCACAACGCCCTCCTCCAGGATGCGGTGGATGGCCGCCAGCTCTCCGCCCTGGCGCTGGATCACGGTGCCCTGGCGCTGGATCACGGTGCCCTGGTAGACGCACACACACAGGCACACGGCGGCCAGCACAGCGGCCAGCACAGCGACAAGACGGAGACGCCGCGCCGCCGCTGTGGCCGCCTGTACGTCCTCACGGGCGCTTTCCCACATCTTCAAAACCAGTTTCAAAAGACCCTGGCTCATCTGGAGGCCTTCGCGCTCGGCTTCGTCAATGATCTTCTTGGCGTCGTCCATTTAGCTCATCCTCTCTAATATCTTTTGGATCGCTGCGTTAATAACCTGCCGGTCCTCCATGCGGCTTTCCAGATTCCCGACACGATTAAACAGGGTCTTGATCTGCTCGGAGTGGCTGGCATGGATTCCGGCGGCGTCTCGCTGCCATTCCGCAATCTTGTCCAGCTTGTGGCTCATGTCCGTAGTCGTGGCAATCAGTTGGTCAATCTTGCTGTCCTGCTGCGGGTCAGGTTTTGTGTCGCGGCCAATGCCGTAAAAGAGAGACACGGCGGAGACTCCGACGGCAACAACCGATACAATGATGGAGTAATCCATTTAATACCCCCGATTCGCTATGTTGACTTTTAGGATCAAAATATTATAAAATAATAATTTTAGCTTTTCAATAGAAAAGCACAAAATAGATAAAGAAAACCGCCCCAGAAGGGGCGGTATGTCAAACAAGGGACTCATTGCTTAAATCTCCTCCAGGAAGAGCAAAATCGCCTACGCTCGTCTCAACTCTATCAAGATAAAGAAGATTGTGTTCTTTTGCGTACTCT